>DDCS01000077.1 GCA_002335345.1 Flavobacteriaceae bacterium UBA2000
CCGTCTGGGCGACTGGATTGGCAGTGTGGCCAACGGAGGGTCGGTGAATTTTAATGATTTAAACCTCAATCCACACGCTCATGGGACCCATACCGAATCTTTGGGGCATATTTCACCCAATGAAGAGCCTGTAGAAGGTATTTTCTCGGAATTTTTCTTCGAGGCATTGGTCGTGAGTATTCCCATTGAGACCAAAGACAGAGTTATTTCTGGTAAAGTAGTTCAGGAGCGCCTCGCCAAAGTCAATATGGATTTTTGGCCTCAAGGTCCCCGAGCTTTAATCCTGAGGACTTTACCCAATAGTCCAGAAAAATTAGCAACGAATTACGACCACAAGGGATGGCCCTATTTAAGTTCTGATGCGGCTCAATTTATCGCGGAATTAGGGATTGAACACTTGCTCATTGATACCCCGTCTGTTGATCCTGAAAAAGATCAAGGGGCATTATTAGCGCATAAGGCGTTTTGGCAATGGCCTGAGAACCCTCGATCCAGAGCCACGATTACCGAATTTATATATGTCCCAGATCAGGTTCAAGATGGGCCTTACCTCTTGGAGTTGCAAACGGCAGCCATAGTGAATGACGCGACCTTTTCTCGACCGTTAATCTACGCGTTACACGCCGTCTAATCCATCATTGTCCTGCTCCATGTTGATTGACGAATTTCGCGACTATTGTTTATCCAAAAAGGGGGTGACTGAGTCTATGCCTTTTGATCTGCACACTTTAGTTTTTAAAGTTGGTTCAAAAATGTTTGCCTTGGCCAGTTTGGATCAAATCCCACTCAGGATTAATCTTAAATGCAATCCGGATCGGGCGCTGCAATTAAGGGAAGAATTTCCCGATTTAGTCTTGCCGGGATACCACATGAATAAACGACATTGGAATACAGTGGTGGTGCAAAGCAGCAACCCCAGAGATTGGTATCTTGAATTAATTGATCATTCTTACGCATTGGTATACAAGACGCTAACCTTAAAACAGCGTCAGGATCTGGAGTCCTGCTGAAAGAATCAGTTTCTCAAGCTATGGCCAAAGTCTACTGATCACTGGCACTCATGTCGGCCACAATTTTCCATGAGCCTTCCATGTTTTTGAAAATAACGAGAAAACTGCCCTGGGCATCACCAACACTCCGTTTTAAATGATAGCGTCCCATGACCCAATACGCCCCAGGGGTGATTTGGCTTATGTCCAATAAGTCAAAATTTAGGACGCCCGTATCCTCGGGCTTGGGATAAGATTTTTTATAATTGGCAAGGGTTTGATGCCAACCTTTTGTCAAGCCCGATTGCCCATAGAATTTGAGGGAGTCATTTGCCCAATAACCGTGCATAAACCCTTCGAGGTCATGGCGCGACCAGGCTTTTTGTTGTTCTTCCATCACCTTTTTAATGGCAATAATGTCTTGTGCAAAATTTTCTTGATTCTTTTTTTGTGCGTGAGCACAACTACTGAGGATCACGCACAGAATAATTAAGGACAGACGCATACTTAAATGATATTGTTTGCATAAATGTACATCGATTTTTTAGACCGATTAAAAATTTAGATATCTTCGAATCCACGGGTTCCCATAACGACAAATATTAATGACGGATATCACCATACTTACCTGTAAGGCTTATTTTGCCCCTAAACATCCTACGGCGTACACAGACAATATTTTTTTGGAATATCGATTGCTCAAGGAAGCCCTTGAACGTTTGGGTTTAACCGTTAGAAGAACCTATTGGGATGATCCAACTTACGACTGGTCTCAAACTAGGGCGGTGGTTTTTAGAACAATTTGGGATTATTTTGAGCGATTTGATGAATTTTGGCCATGGCTTGAGCAGGTTCAACACAAAACCAGGCTCATCAATTCAATGGAGTTAATCCAATGGAATATTGATAAAACTTATCTTTTTGATTTAGCAGAACGTGGCATTCCTGTAGTTCCGTCTGTTTTGGTTAAAAAGGGCCGGCATCGATCTCTAAAAGAAATAGCCGCACCTTATAACTGGAGTGATTTGGTTGTTAAGCCCACTATCGCTGGAGGGGGATTTCTAACCTATAAGTACCCGAGCGATCAGTTGGATCAGGTTCAGTCGGAATTTGATGCTCTGGTCGACCAACGCGACATGCTGGTACAAGGGTATATTCCATCAATCACGTCAATGGGTGAGGCCTCCTTGATGGTGTTTAATGGAGAATTTACCCATAGTATTTTAAAACGAGCAAAGTCAGGAGATTTTAGAGTCCAAGATGATTTTGGGGGAAGTGTTCATCCCTATGATGAAACCCCAGAAGAAGTCGCCTTGGCACAAAAAGTAATGGCTCAGTGCAGCCAAGTTCCGGCTTATGGAAGAGTCGATATCGTATGGGATGATCAAAATCAGCCCATGGTTTCTGAACTGGAAATCTTCGAGCCTGAATTATGGGTGCGTCATGCGCCTTGGGCAGCCGATAATTTTGCCAGAGCCATAGCGCAGCAATTATCGATCTAGCTCAGGAAAGCAACACTTGAATTTGTTTGCGCTATTGTTTAGAAATCTCTGTAAAATGATGGAAAAAGCGCGGAATAGTCTCGATGCCCTTAAGATAGTTCCAAACCCCAAAATGTTCATTTGGAGAGTGGATGGCGTCACTGTCCAGCCCAAACCCCATTAATATAGTTTTACTCCCCAATTCGGATTCAAATAAAGCGACTATCGGGATACTGCCGCCCCCGCGTTGTGGGATTGGCGCCACACCAAAAGTGTCTTGATAGGCCGCAGCAGCTGCTCGATATCCGGGATGATCAATCGGGGTGACATAGCTCTGACCTCCGTGATGTGTGGTAACCGCGACGCGTACGCCTTTTGGGGCGATGGCTTTGAAATGGCGTTCGAATAGCGCAGAGATTTTTTCCCAATCTTGATTGGGCACCAGACGCATACTTATTTTGGCAAAGGCTTGACTCGGAATTACTGTTTTTGATCCTTCTCCAGTGTAGCCCCCCCAGATTCCATTGACATCTAACGTGGGTCTGATGGAATTGCGTTCGTTCGTGGAGTATCCTTTTTCTCCATAAACCTCGGCGATGTCTAAAGCCTGACAATAAGCCTCTAAGCTAAAAGGAGCTTGAGCCATGGCCTCGCGTTCGGCCGCGCTGAGCTCTAGGACGTCATCATAAAAACCAGGAATTGTAATTCTGTTGTTGTCATCTTGCAGTGAGGCAATCATTTTAGTTAAAATGTTTATTGGATTGGCTACTGCCCCGCCGTAAAGGCCACTGTGCAAATCTCTATTGGGTCCTGTCACGGCGACCTCCATATAGGAGAGTCCGCGCAGACCGGTTGTAATCGAGGGAACATCATTTGCAATCATTCCGGTGTCGCTGATCAAAATAATATCATTGGTCAGGAGGGCCTTATTTTCAGCGACAAAAATCCCTAAATTTTTACTCCCGACTTCTTCTTCGCCTTCAATCATATATTTGACGTTGCACGGCAACTGATCGGTTTGGGTCATAAACTCTAGGGCCTTAACATGCATATACATTTGTCCTTTGTCATCACAGGCGCCACGAGCAAATATGGCCCCATCGGGATGGAGGTCCGTTTTCTTAATGATGGGGTCAAAAGGGGCACTGTCCCATAGATCAATAGGGTCTGCAGGCTGCACATCGTAATGGCCATAAACCAAGACCGTCGGCAATTCTGGATTGATTATTTTTTCTCCATATACGATAGGATTTCCTGCAGTTGGGTAAATGGTTACGTGCTCACAACCGGCCTTCTCGAGTTGCTTGGCGACCAGCTCTGCTGTGGCAATCACGTCGTTTTTAAACGCAGAATCGGCACTGACCGAAGGGAGTTTAAGCAGTTCAAATAACTCGGCAAGAAAGCGATCTTTATGTGTTTTGATATAATCTATAGGCTGGGTCATGGCGTCGAATTTTTTTTGTGTGCACGAAGTTACGAAAAGTGATAATTTTTAAAACGGCGCTCTATGTAAATTAAAAACAATATGTATATTTGCCACCCCTATTTAGGGAATCCATTGCGGCTGTGATGGAATTGGTAGACATGCT
>DDCS01000085.1 GCA_002335345.1 Flavobacteriaceae bacterium UBA2000
GCATAGTCCAAAATCTTATCAAGAACTTGATCAGGGGTAAGTAACCCTACATTAATTAGGGGCGAGAACATACTGTGATGAAGCAAATGCTCTTGAGCCACAAGGGCGTCCTCGTAATGGCCAAAATACGCAAACCTATATTTCAAAAAATCCTCGAGCCATAACACAGCCGATTCATGATCCAGAGGATAAAGAAACTGATCACAAAATGCCCCTAAATTCTCAGAAAAATGAGCTTCTGTGTATTGCTGTGCCTCGGCATGATACGCCGTTTTTTTAGGCCATTCAACCACAGGGACCACAGCGTTTTTAGGAAACTTCAAGCGATTTTCGGCGTCGTAAGTCCATTGACCTCCTAAAGGTTCCCCCTGGTGCATAAGCACATTGCGTTTCTTGCGCTCTTCCTTGTAAAACGCAGTCTGAAAAAACTTCTTTTTATTGGGTTTAAAAAAAGAGGACAAATCCGCTTTTGTATTGAGAAAAGCAGGACTGTCATACCAACATAAGTCAACACCAGTAGCCTCTTGAATGATGCGCCGCTCCAACCAATTATCCACGGGATCAACCAAATGCAGTTCACGCAAACCGTTTTCTTTGGCACGAGCCAACCAATACCGAATGTCTGCCTCAGGTTCTTGAGCCTCGATATAGCGCACAGCATAACCCTGACCATTCAGGCGATCCGTATAGGCGCGCATACTGCCCCGCATAAAAGCAATCTTTTGTTTGTGAAAAGCGAACTGATTAAAGAGCAAAGTCTCTTCGATGACCACCACAGGTCGATCGGGTTTTAAAACCGGATTGTGGCTAAAAAGTTGATGGGGCAAAATCAGACTCAAAGTCCTCATACCAATACCGCTTGCTGAGCAGGCGCCCCTTGAGTATACTTTTTGAAATTGTTGATCTCCACATCTTTTGCCTTGAGATCAAACATCAGATTATACAATCCAAAGAAGGTTCTGTTGATGTATATAAAATGTTTTGAACCTCGGTTGCCATTCATTTCTTTCAGCGCACTGTCATTGGCGTATTTCTGACCTAACGTACCAATCTCATCAAAGAACTCCTGATTTGAAAAGTCAAAAGTTTCCGAGTGAAAAGGTCTTGTAAACAAAGACAGCATCTCATGAAAAATTGAATAAAAGAACTCTTTTTCTCTTGGCGAATCCTCTGGCTTTAATATCTCTAAGGCATAAAGTTGTCGTTCGAAGTATTCGGGATTTTGCAAGTTTTCTTTTTGGGCGAGTTCAAAATAAGGTCCATAAAAATCCTCTGGAATTTCTTTGAGGCAACCAAAGTCAATGACCATGAGGTTATCCTGGTCATCAATTAAGAAGTTTCCTGGATGCGGATCGGCATGAATTCGCCGCAATACATGCATTTGATACATGTAAAAATCCCATAGGGTCTGCCCTATTTTTTGTCCTTGTTCCGGGGTAAATGGTTTTTGGCACCACTGGGAAAGATGCTGACCATACATCCAATCCATAGTCAATATGCGATCACAAGAAAGCTCAGGATAATAGCTCGGAAAGCGCAAGTTCGGAATATGTCGACAATCCTCGGCCATCTGGGCACTTTGATTGAGTTCTCTAGTGTAATCTGTTTCCTCAATGAGTTTGTACTCGACCTCCTGGAAATACTGGTCAGAGCCCTCACCCTTGATATTAAGCATTTTCTTGGCAATCGGTTTTAAAAGAGCTAGATCACTAGAAATACTCTGGGCCACACCAGGATATTGAATCTTAACAGCAAAAGTTTTTTCTGAGAGGGTGGCCTTATGAACTTGACCGATGCTGGCGGCATTTACCGATTGTTCAGAGAAAGAATCAAATACCTCATCCGGATTTTTCGCAAAATAACGTCTAAAGGTCTTCTTTACCAGTGGCGCGGATAAAGGCGGAACTGAAAATTGAGCCAAAGAGAACTTTTCTACATAAGCCCTTGGCAGTATGTTTTTCTCCATACTGAGCATTTGCGCTACCTTGAGGGCCGAGCCTTTAAGTTCTTTTAGGCCATCGTAAATATCTTCTGCATTAGCCGAGTCTAACGCTTGCTTGGCCTGATATTCATCAGTGACCAGTTTTTGACCGTAATATTTTGCGTAATTCACCCCTACCTTTAAACCGGTAGAAACAATTTTTGAGGCCCGTTGAATTTTCGAAGTGGGAATTCTATCGATGCTCTTCATCTACACCATCGCGTTTTCTTTCCAAAGAAATTTAGCTAAATCAAAAACGCTTTGGACCGGCGCAGTGTCAATTAAATCAAATTGCGCTTTAATCGATTTTTCAATAAAAATATCTGTTTTCTCAAATCCCTTTGAGCGGTCGTCCATCCAAAATTTAAGCGTTACTAAAAGTTGCATCCACATCGATTCAGCCACCCCTTTGTCTCTTAGTGTATTGAGCTGATCGCTTTTGAAATCTACAGAGACCACACTAAGTTGCTCTACGTATTTTACAAATACACGACGCAAGGCCCCGAGTAACTTTAAGGTCGATAATTTATCCTTATTCCCACTGAGTTGTGCCATCACATAAGATCGATTCGCGGTCAGCAGCTCAAAAAAGGTGAAATAGAAACTCAACAATTTTTGCTGGGTCCCATATTCCTGATAAGCGTCACTTTGTTGGATCATCCTGATTGTATTGTGCCCAAATGCCGCAAAAATCTCTTCCTTCAGGTGGTCAAAGCCATTGAAAAATTGATAAAACTCAGACTCTTCAAAGTTATGCCTCTTGGCAAAGGCATAGATACTTTGAGTCATGGTTTCTTCACTGAGCATATCGTCCATGTAAAATGAAATGATTTGCTCCTGGGTAATTTTCTTTTTTGCAGTCATGGATACCATTTTATACGTATCAAAGATAATACATGTTTAACTTTTATCGTAAAACGTTAAACAAAAATCGATGAATGACCTAAATTATAGCGTCACACTATGAAACTCAGTCCGAGGCATGCCGCTAAGGTAAAATTCATTACCTTGCTTCTGTGGCGAAAACTGGCTAATCATGGAATACACAGAGATTCTGATCAATATTCGAAAAATCATTCGCTCTATAAATCTGGAAAGCAAAAGTATTGAACGTGAGTTCGGTATAAGCATTCCGCAGTACCTGTGCCTGAACTTTTTAAGAACTTCAGAAACCTACAGAGCCAGGGCCACAGAGATCGGTTTGCATTTAAATTTGAATGCGAGCACGGTCACTGGTATCGTTTCAAGATTAGAGAAAAAGGGATACGTCGCACGACTTATTAATCCCGAGGACAAACGCTCATCATTTATCTATTTGACCGCTTTAGGGGATAAAATCATCCAAACGATCCCCAACTTATTACAAGACAAACTGACCTTAAAACTTCAGGAATTGCAACCACAAGAACTACAACAGCTGCAAAAATCTTTAGCACTGCTGGTCAAGTTTATGGGTGTTGAAGATTTAGACGCTTCCCCCTTACTGACCCCTGAGGAGCACATCCATTCCAAGTCTAAACCGGATTAGAGATATCAATCTTCGATTTGACGCGCTTGGTCCGGGTAACCATCACTTTACTTAAGTTAAACCGCCTTTTTTTGCCGTATATTTTGAAACGATATATCCTGCGAGCATTGAAATCAAAAACGAAGGCGCCAAAACATCTAATTGCACAAAATAGGGACCAATACCCTCTATATTTTGAACGATAAACTTAAAAAAAGGCACGGATAGAAATCCTGAAATCATTGCAGCAATAGCCCCCCGCTCTGTGAGCCCCGGCCAAAAAAGGGACATAATAATCACGGGGCAAAACGAGGCCGCAATGCCCGACCAACCAAAAATAATCAACCAAAAAACAGTATGGTTTGGTGAAACCACGGCAATAACCATCGCGATGCCCAAAGCCAGTAAGGCCATAATCAGGGTAACCCATCTCGAGCGCTTCCCTAGGTCTTCATCTTTTAAATCCGGGCGATATATTTTTTGATAAAAATCTCGAGTAATGGCACTTGAGGCCAAAACCAGCAAAGAATCGATTGTCGACATAATGGCCGAAAGGACTATGGCCACATAAATTGCAGCAAGCAAGGTCGGCAGAAAGGTCTCGGTGAGCATAGCCAACACATTTTCAGCCCCAACACCGAGTATTGCATTTGGATCTTGACCTTGATTTGTAAACACGATGCGCCCTAAAATCCCGATCGTGACCGCAGCAGCGTCCGTCAAAAGAGTAAACACAATAGCAACCCATTTTCCTTTATCAATTTCAGACTCACTTTTTATCGACATAAAGCGAACATAGACCTGGGGAGAACCCAAAAATCCCAGACCAATCATGGCAAATCCAAGCATCGTAGCCAGGTTCATTAAGGAGTCATCACTCGTTCCCCAGGGCTGAATTAACCTCGGGTCGATCTGAGCCAAGCCATCAAGTATATTGGTCGGACCATCCATGGAAAACCAGATAACAACCGGAAGTAAGACCAATCCAAAAAACATTAAAAGACCTTGAAATAAATCCGACCAAACCGCCGCAACAAACCCACCAATAAAAATGTAGGACAAAACAATAAGAAAGCCTAAAATGGCACCATAATAATAATTCATCCCCAGCATAGACTCAAAAGCCTTCCCTGTGACATCAATCTGTGAACTCACATAAATGATTACAAAGACCGATAAAATCGTTGCTGATAAAATTCGTAAGGTCTTCTTCTTAGTGCCAAAATGACTTTCGAGATAGTCCGGTACCGTGATCGAACCATAGGCATCACTTTTGCGCTTGAACTTTTTGGCCATAAACCACCAAGAAATAGCGACCCCAAGCACTTCCCCGACCACAACCCAGTAGGCAGACAAACCCGAAAGCGCCCCCATACCTGTTAACCCGATCAGGAGCCAACCCGATTCACCCGTTGCCCTTGCGGAAAAAGCCACAGCCCAATAGCCCAGTCGCTTCCCCCCAACATAAAAATCACTCATGCTCTTGACGCGCCTTGAGGCCACAATTCCAATTAAAAATAAAACGGCGACATAAAGCCCTAGGACAACAAACTTGGTTAGATCAACTTCCATAGGTTTTAGAATAAAATTTTAGGAGAGACCTCAAGCCTCAACGGGACCGCACTGAGCGATAAGTTCTAAATAGTTTTTTTCCACAAACGCCTCGAGTGTTTTAAAGAAATTAAGGATCACCTGAGCGTCATTTTGAGCATTAATGGTCACGAGTCTTACAAATTCATGGTCCCCAAAGGATCCGTACCCGACAAGCAATTCTTGAGCCTCATAAAGCGAAGTACAAAGAATACGGGGCGGAATATCTCGATAATTAAAACAAACCGATATGGAATCAGGATAACTGTATAGGGTGTAATCAGGATTACTCGAAATATAATTTCGGGCCACCTGAGCTAAATCAAACTGATGATCAACAATTTTTTCTAATCCTTTAGTTCCAACACTTTTCCACAGGGTCCAAAATTTCAAAGCATCATTGCGGCGCCCGCATTGTAACGACATTTTGCCAAGATTAAACTCGTCGTGATCTGTTTGGTAGAGATAACTCGCATCGTTCGAAAAAGATTCGTGCAAATGCTTTTTATCACGAGTGACTATTATCGAGCATGAAAGCGGTGTCCCCAGCATTTTGTGTGCATTAAAACTAAAGGAATCCACTTGTTCTATCCCCTTGATTAACGATCGATAACGATTGCTGAATAATACGGAACCACAATAAGCACCATCGACATGCACCCATATATTATGGATTTTTGCCAATTTCACAACAGGTTCAATGGCGTCAAACGCCCCAAGGACTGTCGTTCCTGCGGTTAGATTAATCATCATTGGCTTGAGGCCTATTTCAATATCCGCCTCTATCGCCTGAGCTAGCTTTGTGACCTCCATACGACCATAATCATCCGTGGCTATATAATGGACTTGATCGCGACCAATTCCCGAAAATGCTGCGTTTTTAGGAATGCTGTAATGTGATTCTTTGGACGTGTAAACCATTAAAGAGTCTTTGACTCCTTTTGTTTTAATAGTCTCATCAAAGTTATCTCGAGCCATAACCATCGCCATATAGTTCGTCATCGATCCGCCTGGTGCAAAAGTACCCTCGGCCTTGTCGTCCCAACCCAGCATGGTGCATACTTTGCGCAGGATGACTTTTTCCACACCGATTTGAGCCCCTGCGGCTTTATAGGTATACATGCTGTTATTGAGCATCACCGCCAACAAATCACCCAAAACCGCATCCGGATTACGCCCCCCAAACAGCTGATTAAAAAACCCCACCGTTGCCGTTCGTGGCGTTTTCAGTACTAAATTTTCTAGAGCGGCATCAAATTCTTCCTCAACCAAGGGATCTTCAGACAAGTCTAAATCTAAAGCGGTAAATAATTCTTCGGATGGGATAAAATCCGCGACTGGTTTTCGGGATTCATCATGGAGTAATTTTTCGGATAATTGAAGGAATTTTTGCAAAGTATTTTGCATAGAAAACAGTTGTGAAATTATTTGTAAATTTTAAATTTTGCTCTAAAATAAGCCTTTATTATGACTTTATTTAGTCTTTTAAAGCATTTATTGTATCTTATCGCAGGTTTTCTATTTATGATAAATCAACAATTTTAAATTTATTTTCTACTAAAAATAATTAAATGAAATCGATTAAAACTATCGAACAACTCGTGGAGTTCATGAGTCATGCCACGGCTCAAGACCATCCCAAAATGCTCCGCCATATTGATATCCCAAAAAATATATTCGATTTATATGCCACTTGGTCCGAACAGGGCTATACCCGTAATTGTTTGGCACGAACAGATGATTATGAATTGATTTTGATCTGCTGGTCTCCTGGAGCCACCACTGCGGTGCACAATCACAGCCAGCAGCACTGTTGGATGTATCAAATTTCAGGAAACCTCAAAGAAGAACGATATTCAAAACCACAAGGCCAACTTAATTTAACTAGAGAATCTGAGTTAACACAGGGCCAATTTACCTATATGCATGATCGAATGGGTTTTCACAGTTTAACAAATTCAGGGTCCACCAGAGCGATGAGCCTTCATATATACGTGGCGCCCATTGATCAATGTCAAATTTATGACCCCGAAACAGGCACTATAGAAACAAAAGTTATGGCTTACGATACAGCAGCCAAAACTTTAATTTAAGTCCTTAAACGCTTTTGATATTCATTCAGTTTTTTAAGCGTATCTTCCTCAAAAATAAACTGATGTACAAATCACTTTTTGCGGGCCTAAGCTTACTCAGTGTCACGCTCAGCGCACAGATTAATCCAATTGACTTTGAAGCAGACGGCCACGGAGCAGACTGGACTTGGACGGTTTTTGAAAATGAAACCAACCCAGAGGTTCAAATCATACCCAATCCATTTCCGGTGGGCATTAATACTTCTGAAACTGTTGCTGAATTCAAAGCCCTACAAGGTGGAGCGCCTTACGCTGGATGTGAAACCATGCACGGTTCAGATGTCGGAACCTTTAGCTTAAGCCCTACAAACGCCTTTGTTTCGATAATGGTGTTCAAACCTGTGATCAGTGACGTTGGATTTAAATTTGCCACTCCTGCTGGGGCCTCAACAGGAGAAATAAAAATTGCCAACACCCTGGTTAATGAATGGGAACGCCTCGTCTTTGACTTCACAGGCATTATTGGAGAACCCTCGTCTAACGGTATCGATCAAATTATTGTTTTTCCGGATTTTCAAAATCGCAACAGCACGAACGTTATCTATTTTGACAATATAATTTTTGGAGATTCGAGCTTACTCACAACAGGGGCAATAAACCAAACACCGCAAACCGTAGTATGGCCTAATCCAGCCGCCCAAACCATCAACTTGAGTGCGACCACGATTATTGAGCACCTTGTCATCCAAGATGTTCTTGGGCGTACCCTGATCACGAAAAACCCCATGAACCATTCTACCGTAGTCGATGTTTCCCTACTGCCCGAAGGTTTTTATACGGTGCAGCTGTCTCATGGGACACACCAACGCACCCAGAAGTTCGTTATTCAGCGACGTTAGACTTAGCCTCTTTAAAGGCGTTTTCTTTTCTGCCCAAACGATAGGCCAGCCATCCCATGGGAAGATAAGCCCCCGTTAAATCTAAGACTTCAAACCAAAGTGGTGCGGGGAGCAATCGGACCATCTGAATTCCTCCTAGTAAGAATATCCCCGCAATTGCCATCGCCTTGAAAAGCTGTCTATGGCGCGTGATGCGCACGGCAACATAAGCTCCGGCGAAGGTTCCCAAAGCGTGGGCCAAAAAGGGCATAATGAAATTATACCAACTAAAATCAGTCATTGCCACGGTCAGCGAGGCCAAATCATTAGGGTCTACGCCCTGTGGTAAAGGCCAGATATAGGACTGAAGGGCGATTATACCTCCGTTTACTAAGGCGCCTAATGCAACACCACAAAGCAGAGCAATAAAATTTCTAAAAAATTCAGCCATTGGGCATTGGTCTATGTGAACAAATATTCCAAATAAAAATACAAAAAATACCAGCACCAAATATGGGGCAAACCTCCTTAATTTATTGACTTCACAGCGACCCCATCGTGGTAACCCACACCATAGTGGGGATTATTGCAAAAAAGTATTTTTAATTTTCAAATGTTAAAATTTGTTTAAAGCCCTAAATTATGAAACCAATCGCTACAACATTAAAAGCGATCCGAATTTCTAAAAAAATCTCACAAGAAGCACTAGCCTATTCGTGTGGCCTTAGCCGCAATTACGTGGGGGTCATCGAAAAAGGTGAAAATAAAATCTCACTCGAAGTTTTTCTTAAACTTTGTGCCGGCCTTCAAATTCACCCCAACGAAATATTCAATAAATTCTCAAAGGAAGATTTAGAAACATTGTTGTTTGAATAATAATACAAACAATCGGGTTACACTGGCCCGCTAATTTATTTTCAAAGTCCTTTGCTTCCAAAGTATTGATAATATTTTACCATTCCTTCAGATCAAAGTTTGGAAAGTGAATACGAACCTATCTTAAAACTCAAATCGCAAATTAATTATATACAAGAAAAAGGGGGGAAAGGAAAAGGGATTGCTGGGCAAAAAGACCAATTCTTTGTCAAAATAAATGACATAACGCATATCTCATCTCAGGGACATTATTTACTGATTTACACAAAGCAGGCGGACAAACCGATTATTGAACGAATGACCTTTAATGAAATAAGTACCAAGCTTCCTGAATCATTTGTGCGCACCCACCGGAGCTTTATCATTAATTGCCGATTTGTAACGAAGTATACTTCAACAAATATTTGGCTC
>DDCS01000099.1 GCA_002335345.1 Flavobacteriaceae bacterium UBA2000
AGACCATTCAGAAAAATGGGGCATGTGACCATTATACATGAAGATATGACCCAAGCGCGTTTAATCGCCGAACAAGTCAAAAACAGTATTAACGTTATCAGTAAATCATGAGCAAAGTAGCTATTGTAATGGGCAGTACCAGTGATTTAAAAGTCATGCAAGCTGCAGTGGACATTTTAAAGGGATTTGATATTGAAACTGAGGTAGACATCGTCTCCGCGCACCGTACGCCAGAAAAACTATTTGATTTTGCACAAAATGCTCATAAGCGAGGAATCTCAGTAATCATTGCAGGCGCTGGAGGTGCAGCGCACCTTCCGGGGATGGTGGCCTCACTCTCTCCTCTACCCGTGATTGGTGTTCCGGTCAAGTCAAGTAATTCAGTTGACGGATGGGACAGTATCCTCTCAATTCTTCAAATGCCCAACGGTGTCCCTGTGGCCACAGTAGCCTTGGACGGCGCTCAAAATGCAGGTATTTTGGCCGCACAAATAATTGGCAGTCATGATCAATGTGTTCTAGATAAGTTGCTCACCTTCAAACAAGGCCTTAAAATTAAAGTTGAACAAGGCGCTAAATCCCTGAAAAAGTAATGACCAATCCCTTGTTGGAATCCTTTGATGTGGTCCCATTTGATCGTATCGAAGCCAAACATTTTTTACCTGCCGTAGAAGCCTTAATTAATCGTGCAAAAAGCGATATTGACCAAATAACGCAAAATCAAGACCCCCCTACTTTTGAAAATACATTGCTTCCCCTTGAGTTTTCAAGCCTTCATTTAGAGCGGGTTAGTCAGTGTTTTTTTAATTTACTCAGTGCCCACACCAGTGAGACACTGCAAAATGAAGCACAACATATCTCCCCCTTACTGAGCCATTTCAAAAATGATATTTTGATGAATGCCCCTCTTTTTGAGCGCATAAAATCAATTTATAATCGGAAAGAAACGGCTGAGATCACTGCAGAGGGGCAACAACTCTTGGAGCGCACCTACAAATCATTTTGTCGCAATGGAGCGCTTTTGACCACCGTGCAGCAGGAAGAAGTTAGGGCCATAGACAGTGCATTGGCCAAAGCAACGCTCACCTTTGGCAATAATGTGCTCAGCGAAACAAATGCCTTTAGTTTACCGATTGAAGATGAGGTGACCCTCGAGGGTTTACCAAAATCATTTTTAGCGCGCGCAGCGCAAAAGGCCAAAGAAAAAAACCTCAGCGGTTATTTAATAGGACTGGAATTTCCCAGCTATATGCCGGTGATGAAATTTGCCAAAAACCGCGCGTTACGTCAAAAATTATGGCTTGCCTATGGCGCCCGTGCCGCTCAAAATAATGCGCAAGACAATAAGGCCATCATCAGCGAAATCGTGACCTTACGCCAGCGACGTGCGGAGATACTGGGCTATCCAAACCACGCTGCGTTCGTATTGGAAGAGCGCATGGCTCAATCTGCTCAAAACGTCAATGACTTTCTCAGTGATCTTGCAAAAAAAGCCAAACCAGCCGCTGAGAGAGAATTAGAGGAATTGCAGAATTTTGCCTCTGAGCAGGAAAATATAGAACAAATACAGCCTTGGGATCAATCGTTCTTTAGTGAAGGCTTAAAAAAGAAACGCTTCAATTGGGATGAAGAAAAGTTGAAGGAATTTTTTCCATTAAACCAAGTCTTGACTGGAGTTTTTAGTATTGCAAAACGACTTTATGGATTGCGTTTTGAGCAAGACGCGGCCATTCCCGTCTACCATAATGAAGTGACTGCCTATAGAGTTTTTGATGAGCATGGGGCGTTTAAAGCTTTGTTGTATTGCGACTTTCACCCCAGACCCTCAAAAAGAGATGGTGCCTGGATGACCAGCTTTAAAACGCAACACAAGACAAGTCAAGAAAACCATAGACCACACATTTCGATTGTTTGCAACTTCACGCACCCTGACGCTGAAGGTATCGCCTTGCTCACTTTTCAAGAAGTCACGACGCTTTTCCACGAGTTTGGTCACGCGCTCCATGGAATGCTTGCCGACACAAATTATCCTAGCCTCTCGGGCACCAATGTCTCTTGGGATTTTGTGGAGCTCCCCAGCCAGATCATGGAGAACTGGTGCTTTCAAAAGGAAAGTTTGAGCCTGTTCGCCAAACACTACAAATCACAAGAACCACTGCCCCCAGCCTATTTAGAGCAGATCAACGCCTTAAAAACCTTTCAAGAAGGGATGCAAACACTGCGTCAAATTGGCTTTGCGACCTTAGACATGGCCTATCATGACGGGCAATTTGACGGACAAGAAGTTGTGGCTTTTGAGCGTCATATTTTAGCGCCAATGCAATTGCTTAAACACCAGCACCCCTATGTCATGAGCACTGCTTTTTCGCATATTTTTCAAGGGGGGTATGCCGCGGGGTACTACAGTTATAAATGGGCCGAAGTGCTCGACGCGGATGCCTTTTCACTTTTTGAAGAGCGCGGAATTTTTGACCCGCAGACCGCCAAAAGTTTTGCTCAAAACATTCTGAGTCAGGGCGGGACCATAGATCCCATGACGCTTTATAAAAAATTTAGAGGGCGAGAACCAAAAAATGACGCCCTTTTAAAGCGTGCGGGGTTGCTCCCGGAGGATTAACCTCAATAAAAGTAGGTCATCAATAACCAAGCAATGGGTATGGCCTCAATCCAAAAGGCGCTATACCAGTAGGACTGATTTGATTGAGCCATAAGCAGTCCAAAACAAGTCAGGCAAAGGGTAATCAAAAAAGGGCTGCCCCAAAAAGTGATCAATAGGTCTGATTCAATTTCAGGACCGACACTCAAGCAAAGATGAATCACGGCACAAATAATTAAGAGAACCGTCCCTAAAATTTTTGTGCGCAAGGGGCCTAGTTTTTGTGGCCAAGTGGGATGACGCAATACGTCCTTTCCGGAATCTCGAAATTCAAATGGGATGGTCAATACAATGATCCACAAGGTTTGAGCCAAAAAAAGCAGTAGCGTTTTCTCAGAAATATGGTGTAATAACCTCAAGGGCAGCAATACTGTGACCCCACTCCAAACTAAGGCCACAATGACTATTTTAATCGCCCCATAATCTCGAAATGGGGCTAATTTAGCGGGGCCTGGTAAAATATAAGCCAAACTAAGGATCATGAAAAAAACGAGTCCGATTTGCTGAACTACACTGAAGGTCGCGACTAAAAGAACACTGATGATCCCCATTATATGAACCCACCATGGACTTCTTTGCAGCAAGAGAAAGACTCCTGATTTAAATGAGACTTGGGCGGGCACATTTTTTATATAGGAGTAGGCAACAATAGTCCCTAAAAACGCAAAAACGAGATAATTCCAATCCGCGGGAATACCGGCGTATCTGTAGGTCAAAAGAACCAAACAAAACACGGCAAAAGAAACGTGTATATTGTGTTCTACGTATTGTCTTAAGCAGCGTTTGAAAGGGCTCATGACCAAATATAGGTAAATGTTAGTAAGTACGATAAGCCGTTGAAAAATAGTCGGAAAAGTGCTCTTTAATTCGCCATTTTTAAGGACAATTTATCGTAATTTTGGCCAAAAATTAAGGCATCTTATGAATACAGATTCGTTTGCATTACGCCATATTGGCCCACGTGAAGAGGAAATTCAGGAAATGTTACAGGCCATTGGCGCTGAGTCAATTGAACAACTCATTGATCAGACGGTCCCTCGGGATATCCGACTTAAAGAAGCGCTCAACTTGGCTCCTGCCCTGAGCGAGTATGAGTTTTTAAATCATATTCATGCCTTAGGGGCAAAAAACAAAAACTATAAAACCTACATCGGGCTTGGGTATCACAATACCCACACCCCTTCTGTAATCAAACGGAATATTCTTGAAAATCCGGGGTGGTATACTGCTTATACCCCTTATCAAGCTGAAATCGCCCAAGGAAGACTCGAGGCTTTGTTAAACTATCAAACACTGATTACAGAACTCACGGGCATGGAACTAGCCAATGCCTCACTCCTCGATGAGTCTACGGCTGCGGCAGAAGCGATGACCTTGCTGTTTGCCGTCCGGGAGCGAGATCAAAAGAAAAATGATGTCGTCCAGTTTTTTGTCAGCGACCAAGTCTTACCACAAACCCTCTCTCTACTTGAGACAAGAGCTACCCCTCTAGGAATAAAGCTTGTGGTAGGGCAAGCAGAAACCTTCACTTTCGGTGAAGAATTTTATGGTGCGCTACTCCAGTACCCGGGAAAGCAGGGACAAATTTTAGACTTAGACCCCTTTATTCAAAAAGCACACCGGGCGCAAATTAAAGTTGCTGTTGCTGCAGATTTACTCTCATTAGTCCTGCTTAAGTCTCCAGGCGCATGTGGGGCTGATGTGGTCGTGGGAACGTCTCAAAGATTTGGAATTCCTCTTGGTTATGGCGGTCCTCATGCGGG
>DDCS01000169.1 GCA_002335345.1 Flavobacteriaceae bacterium UBA2000
CGAAAATGGATCATCATCGACTAGAAGAATAGTTTTTTCTTCGAGATTTTTAACAAGTTCGTTCTGCATAGTGAAATCCATTGCTTTTAGTAATTAGCGAAATTTATTAAAAATCACCACTACCGAAGCATCAAAAATAGTCCTTAGAGCAGGCTTTATTTACTATTTTCCTTCGCCCAGTATAACAAAATTTCTAGCGAGCAGAGGTAGACTTTTAATTGTATTAGGAAGGTAATTAGCTTCATTTATGGCACCATAAATGCCACAACTGATATTAGCAAGTTAACTGCCAAAATCAGAAAACCTGGTTAGGCTCTCGCGCATGCCCGCTCGTGTTGGCTCAAGAGAGAGCTCAGCTTTATTGTTGATGTACTGGGTTATATCGTGACCCGAATCTGGAATCAATTCTCTATTAGCTGCACCATCGCATCTCAATTTATCCGCGGCAACCTTCCTTGGCTTGCCTTTGTGTTAGCACAATAACCGCTTAATAAAGGCGCTTTACCGCCCATTACTGCACTTCTGAATAAGCGCATCAACTACTTCGCCATCTTGGTCTACGGCCTGACAAAAATAATGCGGCTTCCCGTGGATCTTAACGAAGATCTCGTCGATGAAAAATATCACCATACTCTGGCTGACTTTTTCTTAACCTTTGCGCAAATTTCGATCCAAACCTATTGTACATAAGGCGAATAGCTTCCCCGTATTGATCGATTTTAGTATCGCCGATAACGATGCGCGCCAAGCTCTCCGAGTGGGGTCTCAGGTTTCCGCAATAGTGTACACCGGTGAGCATGGTCTGTTTAATTGGCTAGCGCGAATCTATGTGGATATAAACAGCATTCTAACCTACGCATTCTAGAGGACAGGCCTTTTTAACAGTTTTCGAACCGCTGCAGCCATCATGACTAGCAATACACCGATAGATTTAGCATCCAACCCCAAAGCCGCCACAGCTAACCGCAGAATTTTCCGCCTGGCTTTCGGCACTAGCCTCTCGCTTGTTTTTTCCCAAATAGTGAATTGGGATATGAGTTTCATCGCGGCTGTTTTCACCATGTTCCTCCTAGCTACTCCTATGCCAGTTCCAACCCTTGGTAAGGCCATAGGCTTACTCGTTGGTCTGCTGCTGCCGATTTGTCTAGGCATCGCTGTAATTCCACTTCTCAATGGCGCTCGCTGNNGCAGGTATGATAATTGTCGCCGTCGCAGTATTCGATTTTTTCTGGATGAAGGATAAGAAGAAGGGGCACTAAGCTGTTAGCTTGTCAGTATCCCCTCTCTTTTTCACTGTGTTTTTCATGTTCCTTCTCTTTTTCAATCGAGGGCATCCATTCAGTCTTAAAGCCCCTGTAAACCCTATCCATCGGAGCATTATCTCGGCAGTTCTCTCTACGACTGAATCTTTGACCATTTATTCATGGGTGAGGCACTCACATTAACCGCTTCGGCTGCCAGCCTAACCGAATAATTCTGGCCAACAACCAACTGGGCTGCTTCAAGCTTAAACCCAAGGTTGAAATAGGATCTTTTCTAGGGCGCCACATGGTTATCTACTAGAAAGAGTGGGATAATCCCGAATTAATAGGCCAATTAACGTTACAAAACCTGGAAANNAAATACTAGAGGTTTATTGCCACATGAGCAAAATTTTTCAAATTATTTATGCTAGCACCACCAGCTATCTATACACTGAGAAAGAACTCAACAACTTGCTCGAGCAATCGCGGACCGCTAACCTAAAAATTGGTATTACAGGATTACTTGCCTATAAAGACGGCAATTTCATGCAGACAATAGAAGGCCAGGAACAGAAGATCATGGAGCTCATGCTAAAAATCAGTAGGGATACTAGGCACCATGGTATTATCCTTATGTTTAAAGGGTTTATAGAGCGCCGTGAATTTTCAAATTGGAGTATGGCCTATTTGAACCTATCTGGGGACTCAAGTGAGGGCTTCTCGGATTTTCTCATCTCGGATAAGTCTGAGCATGAAAAAAAAATCAGTGCCGGTAAAGCCAAAACATTGATGCTAAATTTTCGCAAAATTATGTAGCTCAATATGCAATGCGTTTATAATGACCATCTAAAAGCAATAATCTCACGTCAGTGTTTTTGCGAAATAAAGCTAATTTTCACCACAATTTTTTTAGCACATATTCGCGCATTTGAATCAATAATAGTTTTCGTGGCGCCTGAAAAAATGAGCTAATTCTGTCATCACCATTTATACAAATCCTGAAATCTCCTTAAAGGAAAATAAATGAAAACTGCGCTTAAATCCTTGCAAGTTGANNTTAATAAATCGACTTTTCTTTTGGTGCGCAGTCGCATCACCTTTCTTTTTTGCTGTAGTTTCCGCCCGAAGACTCTCTCCTGAATCAAATTCTTCGTGGGATATTTTAGCTATAAATTTCATTCTTATCGATATCGTCTATATTTTTAGACATCGAGTGGCGATAAATTACAAATGGCTGCTGTTGCTCACAACACTTTTAATGGCATCTTTTTTTGGCGTTACAGCTCAGGGACTCTATAGCCATGCTCCCCTGCTTTTTGCCTGTACTACTATGTTGCTTTCAATTTACGGGAGGCCTACCCATGTTCTAGCCTTTTTGATGGTAATGGTTCTGGTATTTTTAATAAGTGGTTACTACCATTATATTGGGGTTTTTCCACCTGCTAAAAGCCTTGAGGACTTCTGGACAGCGTTAAATCGATCGGTAGGAACATCATTGTTAATGGCTTTATTTGTAGCTTTAACCGTTGGGTATGGAGCCACCTTAAGACTACAAACTAGCCAATATAAAGAGCAGAACAAGGAGTTGATACAGGGTAATAAAGATCTCGAGCTTGCGCTGGCTAGAATACAGACACTACGCCTTGACGCTACGGAACGTAAAAATCTGGAAACTAAATTACGCTCAGCTAAAGAAACTGCCGAAGACGCACTTGCAGCCAAGTCTGCGTTCCTGGCGACGATGTCACATGAA
>DDCS01000040.1 GCA_002335345.1 Flavobacteriaceae bacterium UBA2000
TTAGTTTGAATGTGTATGTTTTACCGTCGGCAGATATATTATAGCTCTCTGCAAGCCAAGGGGTAAGCTTAGGCGGGTTATCCAACCACCGCATTAACCCGTCATACATGTTGAGGCGTGAGGCAACACGACCAACATCGTAGATCACATGCGGGTCAAGAGTGTCGTATGGTGACGAATTGGCAAACACAAATTTACTCTTTGCCATCCCATCCGTCGGTATTCCAACCAAACTCATTGCTGTCAAGGCAACAGACAGCATTAGAGCTTTGAAAGTTTTAAAATGCTTCATTTCATTCTCCTTTTTTGTTTTGCCTATGTCTTTGTTTTAAAATAAAACTCATCTGTTCCACTGAAAACCGTCAATGATGAAATCTTGCCCTGTTATAAAACAAGGCTCAGAGAGGCAAAGAAAACCAACCAATTCAGCAACGTCTTTGGGCGTGCCGACACGCTTAGCCGCAATCCCTTTGATGAGCTCTGCCTCCCGGTTCACAATCACAGGATTTTTTGCTACCTCAGTTTTAATCAAACCCGGACAGATTGCATTGATAAGAATCTGTGGCCCCAATTCTTTTGCCAAAGCTCTCGTCATGCCGATGATGCCCGCTTTTGCAGCAGCATATGCAAATTTTGAAACAGCTGCCGTTACCCCACCACTGTGGGCATTGAGGGATGACATTGACACTATCCGTCCACCACCACCGCTTAGCATAAATTCAGCAGACGGCTGAATCCAATTGAAACAGCTTTTCAAGTTTATGTTGATTGTCTGATCCCACTGATCTTCTGTAATCTCTCTTATGCCAACAGGCATTGACTTCCCAGCATTATTGACCAGCACGTCCAGTCGTCCAAAATGGGTATGAACGTCACGAACGACATCTGCTGCAACTTGATGATCTGCAACATCTGCAGAAAACGTAATACATTGGGATCCTAATTTACGTATCTCATCTGACGTGGATTTCATCTCTGGCTCGAGAAGATCAATTAGGACAATGTTGCAGCCGCTTTGCGCCAAACGGAGTGCGCAACCCCGTCCAATACCCCTGGCGCCACCGGTGACAATTGCTACTTTTTGATGATCTCTCACCCTGACTTAGCTCCCTAAATTAAATAACTACACAAAAATATTGACAGCCGACTAATTTACAAGTCAATACAATATTCACATATATGACTAACGGTTCACATATGTGAATATATTACTTGTAAAATTTAGGAAAAATCAAATTGACCACTGCCGTAAAATCAGCCGTAAGAACGCTCAGAATACTTGAGCTTTTCTCTAACATTAACAAAGAGCTAACATTAAGAGATGTCTCAAAGGCTTTGGCACTACCGAAGAGTTCTGCATACATGCTGCTCTGCACACTCGTCGAAGAGCAATATTTAGAGGAGAACACCAACGGCGCTTACAAAATCTCAGATTTTGCATCAATTAGTCAAAGCTGGATTGGTGGTTGGGCCGGCATGATTCGCCGTGTAGCAGCTCCTGAAATGGATCGATTGCTAGAACAATTTGGTCATAGTGTTGTTCTAGGCAACCTCACCAAATCTCTTGATGTTCAAATTATAGACGCCCGTCAATCAGTTTCAGAAATGTCATACAGAGTTGGCGAGAAGCCAACGATCCCATCTTGGTGCTCATGTATGGGGCATGCAATGCTCTCAAAAATGCCAGAGCAGGAAATAAAAATTTACTTGAGAACATTGAATCGCAAAAAGTTCACTCCGAAAACCACTACATCAGCCAAAGACATAATGCTGAAACTAAAACAATGGCACCTCTGCGGCTACGCTCTCAACATAGATGAGCGGATTGACGGTGCAAGTGGTATCGCTGTTCCAATCCTTAATCTGAACCTTAAGCCAGTAGCAGCAATCAATATAGTAATGCTTACCCCGCGGTTTCACGCTCAAAAAAATGAAATAATTAAGGCGCTAAAATCTGCGGCGGAAAACATAGAGAGGTCTATCTTTTTACCCACGGTCAACACCAAACCAGAGATAAAATCATGGCTTATCGGATAGCAGTGGATATCGGCGGCACATTTACAGATTTTTGTGTTTTTGATGACACAACAAAGCAGCTCACAACATTAAAAGTCTTATCACAACCGACAAAGCCAGGCTCAGAAATCTCAAATGGCTTAACAGAACTCTCCAAAATGTCTGATTTTAGCCCTGAAGATGTGACTTGGTTCAGCCACGGAACCACCGTTGGGGTAAACACCGTTATCCAACGCACCGGAGCAGTATTAAGTTTACTTGTCACTGAAGGTTTTGAAGATGTTTTAGAACTTGCCAGGCTTAAAGTCCCTGACCCTTACAATATTTTTTCTCAACGACCCACGCCCCTTGTTCGAAGGGACCGTGTTTATGGGGTTGCGGAGCGCACATTAAAAGACGGTACAATATTAAAATCAATCGACAGTCAGTCTGTGAAAAATGCTGTTTTACGCGCCAAAAAAGATGGCGCCGACACCATTGTAGTTGCCCTTTTACATAGTTACGCAAACCCTGAGAATGAACAAAGGGTTCGAGACATAGTAATGTCAGAGGCGCCAGATTTAGAAGTTACTCTCTCCTCTGATGTTTGGCCGGTAATTAGGGAGTATGAAAGAACTGTAACCGCAACTGTTGCTGGATACATCCAGAGGCGCGTAGCG
This sequence comes from Flavobacteriaceae bacterium UBA2000, assembly GCA_002335345.1. Classification (GTDB taxonomy): domain Bacteria; phylum Bacteroidota; class Bacteroidia; order Flavobacteriales; family Flavobacteriaceae; genus BACL21. The sequence goes on from DDCS01000040.1 coordinate 2,676, forward strand.
AATTACCTTACTGCTTTTCAAACTGCTCTCAAAACCGCAAATGTTCCTGCATTGCCTCTCATTGGAAAATCTAATGGTGGCGTCATGTCGGCGGAACTTGGTAAACGCGATCCAATTTCGATGTTGTTGTCAGGTACCGCTGCAGGAGTAATTGGGGCTTCAAATGTGGCAAGTGAGGTGAATCGTTCACACGTGCTTAGCTTTGATGTTGGCGGAACAAGTGCAGACGTTGCGGTAATTTTGGACGGTGCTCCTGCCTACAGCAGTGGAGAAATGGTAGGAGAGTTTCCAATTTATGTTCCCACAGTGTCGGTTACTTCAATAGGTGAAGGCGGTGGTTCAATTGCATGGATTGATGACTTTGGAGTATTGAAGGTTGGTCCAGAAAGTGCTGGCTCAAACCCAGGTCCCGCATGCTTTTGTTTGGGCGGCACAAGTCCAACGATTACAGATGCGTTCGCTGTCTCAGGATTCCTAGTCTCTGAAAATTTGGGGTACGGCTCAGTGAGTGTGGATATTAAAAAAGCCCAACAAGCGGTTTCGGCAATCTCACAGAGACTAGGAAAGGGGAACTCCGAGGTAGCGGAGAGCATTATAAATATCGCTGTATCAGGAATGTTTTTAGAGACATCAAAACTTCTCTCGAGAAGGGGTGTGGACCCTCGGCACTTTTCATTGGTTGCATTTGGCGGTGCCGGGCCAATGCTTGCTTGTCACCTAACACGTGATTTGGGGTTGGCTGAGGTTATTGTTCCACTGACACCTGGAGTTTTGTCTGCGTATGGCGGCCTAATTGCAAATGTAAAAAATGACTTCATTAGAACAGTCTTTGTGAATGTTGATGCTGATGGACTGAGTGTAATTATTGAAGTCGCTGAAACGCTTGAACATGAAGCTTTAAATTGGCTTCATAAGGAACAGGGCTTTGATGGTGAAACACAATTAAGCTGGTCGGCTGACATACGGTACCAAGGGCAGTCTTATGAAATTGAAACCACCTTAACCAGA
>DDCS01000054.1:0-2706 GCA_002335345.1 Flavobacteriaceae bacterium UBA2000
CTCCATTGCTGTCGTAAAAACTTGCCTCAATTATTTTGTCGCTTGTTTCATAAATTTGGTTATGCAGCTCTAAAAAACTAATCGTATCATTGAGTAGGAAATTTAATTTACTTTGATTGATTACCGCGTCCTTTATCAATGAGGATTTGAGCATTAAATCCGATTCCAACGAACGTTCTTGAGTGCGCACTATTGTCGTAATGGCCGTAAAGGAAGCGACGAATAAAATGAGTGCAAAAAGAAGGTCATTGGTGTATTTTCCCAACGATTGTCTGTCAAGGATATTTGCGATCTTTTTTAACATTTTAGCTCGTATTTAAGCAAAAATTGCTGTGCATCAACAAATTCCTTTAAGCGAGTGGGGTTCGTGTACAATTGATTTAATCGTCGAAAACAGTTGACTAATTGTCTGTAGGTTTCAAAGTCATAAGCTTTGATTTCCTTTTGAATGGCGATTAACTCTTTAAACAGGCCTAAAATTGATTCTTTCCGGGCCTTATCTTCGGGTATCGTGTTTAACGAATATATTTCTAGAACAATTAAGCTCGTGATAAATTTAGTGAACGCTTCTGCGGATTGAGCTCTATTTTGACGCTTAAACACTTGAATCAATTCATCGTTTTGCTGGTCGAAACCTTTGCAAAGACCCAAGGAACTGCTTGTTAGACCATCAATTAAATTGCTCAGATCTTCGAAGCGATCCTCCTCAATAAGACTGAACCCTTTGGTCCAATACAAATCAACAGAAATTGGAGCTTCATTCCTAAATGGCAATGGAGATTGCCCCCGTGCGGTCCAATAGCAGGATAGAATTACAAGTATGGTCGCTAAAAATTTTAGCATGTAGGTCAGTCGTGTAAGGTTTTTAAGGGGGCAAAATGTAAATTAGAAATTAGCGGTTATTCGGGCTATAAGACGGTCATTATCTAATTTATTATACTTTTCTTCAAACCAATTATAATCAATGGCAAAAACAACATTTTTCTTTATCTCTATATTCAAACCGGCACTAATCGTTTGGTATTGGTCTGAAGTCTCTTCAATAAATTGGCTTTTGTCTAGTGAATCGAATCTGAATTTGGGTATAATGGTTTTGACGCCTAGTTTTCCGTCCATGGGAACGTCATATTTTAATTCGGCCATGAATCCTGTATGCGGTAAATCAAATTGTTGTTGATCATTCACGTATGTTTCACTTGACGAGATAAAATACGACCGCAGACTTAAGTTGTTCCATTGACCTGTTAAATCAACGCCTAAGGCTTCAAAGCTATGATCATAGATGCCTGGGCTAGTTGGGTCAACATTATGATGATCGTACTGGGCAAATAACCCTTGTCCGTAACTCATACCAATGTTTAAATTTTCTCCCAGTCCAGGAAAGACAGAAACGCGTCCATTGATCGTTTTGTTTTCATTAATGTCCGCATGTCCAAATCCATCGAGATCCCAACGATCATAACCGTTACCTATCGAAAACACATAGTTAACGCCCCAATTACCTCGATTTAAAAATCCATCGAACCGCACCCCGATATCATTATAATGACTTAAATAGGCTCCGGAAGCTAGAGGCATTGTGCTAAACAAATTTTGGGCGCTCAGCCAGTCTTTGTTTTGAATGCCGAATACACTCCAAAATGTCCCTGCCGAAACGTTTAAATAGTCGTCGAATAACTTTAAGCGCACATTGGCCTCGGTCACAAAAAGACCGATAAAGGCTTTAGCCTCCTCAGGCGCAATATCCTCAAATTCTCCGTGATGGCCGGAACCATTTTTATGCAAGTGAATTTCTAAAACCAGTGAGATATCTTCTGCTATTTCGGAACCAATCCACAACGCGGCATCTTGTCCAAATGAACTCGTATTTGCTAGAGGAATATTCATTTGACCAGGATAACCCAGGCCATTAGTGCTGCCCTCCATCCATTGGTCCGATGGCCCGGCATATAATGCATTCACATAGCCGTGTAAAGAGAAAAAAGAAACAGGATCAACATATTTTCCGCCGGGGATTTTCCACTGGTACGGGTCTTCGTAAAGTGATTGCCCAGAAACTGAGAAATGAAATGTCAGGGTTAGGATGAACAGATAAATCTTGTTCATTTGTTTAATTGTTTTCATAAGCAGGTTTTAGTAGCGTAAATATAGGTTAAAAATCACACAGAGGTTACAGACCGTAAGGAATGCGGTAGGTTGAACTTGAACGCGGTTCCTTCACCTACCACTGATTCGAACCAAATTTTACCGCCGTATGTCTCGACAATCTTTTTGACAATGGACATGCCAACGCCATTAGATCCCTCATTATTATTGAGTTTTTGGAATATTTCAAAAACATGATGTGCCTGTTCTTCGGGAATGCCTATTCCATTGTCCTTTATCGCAAATTCAAAAAAACCGAAAATTAACGAACAACTGATCTTGACTTTTGACTTTTTGTTAGGATCTCTGTACTTACAGGCATTGTCCAAGATATTTTGAAACACCTGCATGATCTTCGTCTCATTCATCGTCAAGATGGGCAAAGCCCCATGTACTTCTATTGTTGTTTCGGGGTAACTTTGTTTTAGCTCATTGATTAAATGGCCAGTCAAATGATTTAAATCAACGTTTGAATCTGTATTGCCTTTACGTTTTATTTCAGAGTATCTCAAGGTATCTGAAATGATTTTATCCATTTTCAAAAGTGCCTCATCGACAATC
>DDCS01000054.1:2744-3174 GCA_002335345.1 Flavobacteriaceae bacterium UBA2000
ATTGTCCTCTTTGAGCCAGCTCATGGCCGCAGAAATGGATCTCAGTGGCGTTTTCAAATCATGGGAGACCACATGCGCATAATTACTGAGCTCGTCATTACTCTCGGTAAGATCCTTGATGAGTTCTTCACGAAGTTTTTCCAGTTCTTTGAGTTTAGTGATATCAAGATGGATTCCGATAGAACCGATCACATTCCCTTGAATATCGCGATTAGGGCCACCGCTGATCATCATATGACGAGCTTCTCCATCTTTGGTAAGGTATTCAATTTCATAAATACTTGATTCCCCTTCAATTCGCGTGGCATTCATTTTTTTAATGCGGTCTGCCTCGTGTTTGCTGACCAAGACATCATATCCGATTTTTCCGACGAGGTCTTCTTCGGTGTAATGGGTCATCTTTAAAAACGCCTTATTTGCCGTCAAGATG
>DDCS01000175.1 GCA_002335345.1 Flavobacteriaceae bacterium UBA2000
ACAAGTCCTCCCCAATCCCCAGGGGCAGGGTTTGACGAACCTGAAGTCATTACTACAGGAGCAGAAGCGTTACCGTTAATAAAGATTTGTGCTCCACGCTCTACAGCGATATAAGCAGAAGTACCACCAGTGGCAGAAATGACAGTTCCAGCTGGAATTGTTAAAGATGCTCCTGAGCGCACTACATAAGCTCCAGCAAGTTCATATCCGATAGCGGCGTCTAAGGTTACATCAGTAGTAACATCACCTTCTAAGATATTGTCAACCGCACAAGGGGCACAAGCAGAGCCACCACAGTCAACACCGGTTTCATCACCGTTTTGGATACCGTCGTCACAGGTTGCTGCCTGAGGATCAGGCGTATTGCCGTCATCTTTGCTACAAGAATAAGCTACGGCCAAAAGCGCCATACCTAAACTTAATTTTAAAATAGATCGTTTCATTTTTTTTTGATTTTAATTAATAACTGTTTGAATTGATTGATGAGTATTTAAAAAATATAATTGAGAGAAATTTTCAAATCATAACCGCGCTTGAATGAAAGCACAGTGGTGGCTTGTTCCTGAATTCGGTCGCGAATGGGGTTTACATCTCCATCTACGGCTTCTTGGAATCGTTCAATGCTCGGGTTTAAAAGGTTTTTGGCGGAAAGGCCTATGCTCAGTTGTTTGGTAATTTGTGACTTGGCTACAAAGTCCAAAGTCGGCACTCCTTTTTCGACGATATTTCCTTTTCCAAAGTTTCCTAAGGCAAATATTCGGTCTGAGAAATAGTTCGCTGCCAGGGTAATGAGCACATTTTTGTGTTCTTTAAAGTCTTTATAAAAACTGATATCGGCATTGGCTACTAAATCAGACGCTCCAGTAATTCCTGTTGACGAATAAGTAGGATCAAAACTAAGGCCTGCCTCTTGAAAAACTTTTGCGCCATTTAAATCTTGGTTTGTATCCATATAGGCCAGATTCAATCCAGCGGTAAGTTTCTGCGTATTGGTAAAGTCAGCATATTCTGTTTCACGGCTCATCAGCACCTTACGCGATTCAACCTCAATACCAAGGGCAGTGGCTTGATCTCCAGTATTGGCCCAGCTAATATCATTTGCGGCCGACTGAATCGTTACCGTATTGATCGGATTTTGGATGATTTTAGCAAAAAGACCAACCGAGAGAAGTTCCGAATTTGAAGGAAACAATTCCCATTTAGCATCAATATTGTAGTTTGTGGAAGCGGATAAAAATGGATTACCAAAGTAATCTTGGTTTACCTCTTGGAATAAAAATGGAGCACGTTCCTTGTATTGAGGGAGTGTATAAGTTTTGCTTGCGGCAAACTTAAAGTTTTGATCCTCCGTAAGGGTATACTTCATTGAAAGCGCGGGTAGGAGCTGGAATTCGTCGAGACTGTTGCTGTCTCCATCAGGATCCAAAGAAGTGGACCATTCGATATCTTGGTTGATTTGCTCGCCACGTAACCCGACAATCATGGTGAATTTAGGATTGAAGGTATACGAGAAGTTGGCATATCCAGCCAAGATGCTTTGCGTTCCACCATAGGTCTGGGGATCTAGGGCATTGGCCACATCAGCACTTCCTCTAAAGGTTTCGATTCGAAATAATCCAGCATTGAGGTTGTCCTGATTAAAGTAGGCGTCGACATCATAAATGTTTTCGACAATTGGCTGAACAATTCCAGCACCACGATTGATACGAAAGTTAAATTGGGTGGCGGAAAAATCGACTTCTTTGTCACGTGAACTAAAACCTAAAGCAAGATTGCCATCAAACTCGTCTTGATCATTTTTAAACAGCTTTATCGAAGTTTCAAAGGCAGTTGCGATTTCTTCCTCATAGAGATCAGCATAAAAGCGGTGATTACTCGAGGCTGCAGAAACGAATTCAAAAGACTTAGGTCCGTCTGGTTCGTCCAAATCTTGTGGCACCAAAGTGACTTGACGGCGATTGGGCTCAGCACTATGAAGGAAACTGTAAGAGCCAGAAGCATTGACGTTAATGCGATCGCTTACTTTATAGTCTGCATGCAATTGGTTTACGATGAGGTTGGTGCGGGTAAAAACCGCGCGCTGAATAAATCCACCCCCTTGTGAGGCGTCGTCATCTTTATCGATAACGCCAAAATTCTCTAACTGCTGCTCGTTTGAGGTGTTCAGAACGAGCCCACTGTAGTTGATGTTTAGATTTTTGTGTTTGATTCCGACATCGCCCATCAGCGTTGTATTGGTGCTGTATTCATAACTGACATAATCGAAATCCGCGTTCGGCACAGAGCTCACTTCAACGCCCCCGCGCGAGATCCCTTCACGGTATTGGTATTGATTGCTGTGCGCGCCAACGCCAAATACAGTCAGTTTGGTGTCTTCGCCGATTTGGAAGCTGTCTCCACCTTGAATGGTGAGGCCCAAGTTCGCGGGTGCGTCAGCCGTACGGCGATCCCAACTGGTCTCAAAATTGTAATTATTCAGGGCAAATGCGGGATAATTAATGTCGTAAAATCCAAAATTGTCGGGCCCATCCGTGCGATAAAACTGATCTTGGCTTTGGGTAACGGTGTTGAATCCAGAATCCAAACTCACAGAAATTATTCCGTTGGCCATGGCATTCTTGGAATCGATATTGATGTTGGCCCCAGCAAAATCGGCATATTGCTCTGGGTTGAAGGTTTTATCGATTCCGATATTCTCAACGATGTTTGTGCTGAAAATACTCAGGTTGATGTTTTTGCGTGATGGGTCGTCTGAAGGCAGGGGTAAGCCGTTAAGCGTCGTTACGTTGTAACGGTCTCCCAGACCGCGCACAAAAATGTTTCCTGAACCTTCCTCTTGTTTAGAAATCCCGGTCACTTTAGATAATGCGGTGGCGGCATCACCCACCCCTTTGCGCGAAAGCTCTTGAGCCCCAATGGCCGTCTTTTGTGTTACCGCATTTTTTTGTTCCAACAATAGAGCGACTTCACTTTCTTTGCGCACCGTGGTGGTAATAACAACTTCTTCCAAAGTCGCAGCGCTGGCCCCCATAGGCACGTTTACTGTGGTCACTTTGTCTTCTTCGACAATAATATTGTCCACTTCTACAGTTTCATAACCCACGAAACTATAGACAATCGTATACGACCCCACAGGTAAATCCTCTAGGGCATACAGACCGTCAAAATCAGAGGTTGTCCCTGTATTTTGACCTTTGATAATGACATTGGCAAAGGCCAATGGCTCATTGTTGAATTCTTTGTCGGTCAAAAGTCCGACAATTGATCCTGTTGTTTGCCCAACAGCGATCAATGACATTAAGCTAAATAATGTCGTGATAAAAATTTTTCTCATGGTGTGTTTTAAATACTCGCTGCAAAGATGACCTCTGTATGTAACCCCGAGGTTATGCTGAAATTATGTTTGTATCACATAAAGGTTACCTCAATGTTATGACCCCTGCGATCGTTTTGAAAATGAACCAAAAAACCTATCTTGCCTGAGTAATAATCTGGAGTAAAAAATATATGATGACCTGGGAACAGCTTATGTCATTAAAAAGACAGGGCGATCAGCATAAGCGACTGCGTATTGAACAAGATGAAACCCGCTTGGGTTTTGAGGTCGATTACGACCGAATAATTTTTTCCTCACACTTCAGAAGTCTGCAGGATAAGACTCAAGTGATTCCATTGTCTAAAAATTCATTTGTGCACACGCGATTGACCCATAGTTTAGAAGTCTCTGTGGTTGGGCGATCTTTAGGCCGCGCTGTGGGCCGAGCCCTTTTAGAGCGCCATCCTCATTTGTCGTCTATTCACGGATATCAACCCAATGATTTTGGGGCGGTAGTGGCGGCGGCCGCCTTAGCTCATGACATCGGCAATCCGCCCTTCGGGCATAGCGGAGAAAAGGCGATCGGAGATTTTTTTAAGACGGGCTCGGGCAGGGCATATGCTTCTGATATGACCCCAGAGGAGTATCAAGACTTATGTGATTTTGAAGGCAATGCCAATGGGTTTAAAATGCTGACCCAAACCCGTGATGGAGTCGAGGGGGGATTGCGCCTGTCCTATGCTACTTTGGGGGCCTTTATGAAGTACCCCAAGGGTTCACTCCCCAAAAAACCAAGCCCGCATTGTGCTGACAAGAAATACGGATACTTTAGCGGTGATCAGTCTTTCTTTGAAGAAGTGGCCCAAGAATTGGGTCTAATCAAACTTGGTTTAGGACGGTTTACACGACACCCTTTAGCCTATTTAGTGGAAGCCGCCGATGATATTTGCTATACCATCATAGACTTTGAAGACGGAATCAATTTGGGTTGGATTTCAGAGGATGTAGCGCTAGAGTTTTTATTGCGTTTGGTCAAAGACAGTATTCAAACGGAAAAGTATAGTCAACTGACTAAATCGTCGGACCGTCTGGCTTATTTGCGTTCATTGGCGATCAGTCGACTTATTCAAGAGGCCAGCGCGCTCTTTTTAGTCCATGAAGATTTATTGCTTACTGGAAAAATGGAACAATCCATAATGTCACAAAGTCAGTTCAAGGCCCAGATCAATGATATATTAAGGGTGAGTAAAGAGCGTGTTTACGAGCATCCTGAGGTATTGCGCAAAGAGTTGGCCGGCCATAGAATGCTTACCGATATTTTGAGTGCCTATGCCCCCGCAGCCATAAACACTAAAAATCAGTCGCCCACATTTTTTGATCAACTTCTCATGCAAGAATCGGGGCTTGAAATTCATCCGCAACATACTGTTTATGAGGTGCTTTTGGAAATAAGTCACTTTGTTTCTCGTCTTACGGACAGCAATGCCCTGGCTTTGAGCAGCCGTTTAGGGGGTAAAGTTGTTTGAATTTAACTTTGGCAATTCATTTTTTATTGCACAAAAGTGTATCTTAGGCAATCGATAAAAAAAATCCATCAATGAAAAAATTACTACTCGTATTCTTAGGGGGGCTTTTCAGTATCAATGCTGCTCTAGCCCAGGATGATTTAAACATCATCAAAGACTATTTGTCTTCACAGCGCAGTGCGCTGAATTTGACTCAAGAAGATGTCAATTCGCCAGTGCTGAAATCGACCAGCTATTCAAAGAGCATGCATGTTCAAATGGCTTATGTCAACCAATCATTAGCCGGGATTGAAGTCCATAATTCTACTTCTCGATTTGCCATCAAAGACCAGCAGGTGTACTCTGCACGTTTGGGCTTTGTTTCAAATTTGACCAGTAAAATTAACACGACCTCACCTTCGATCGGGGCGCAAACAGCTGTGCTTAAAGCAGCCCAGTCATTTGGATTGAGTGCTGGTAACATTGAAGAGCTCTCAGGTCAAGGCAATACTTATGTATTCCGCGCCGCTGATGTGTCTCAAAATGATATTCCCGTACAGTTGGTATTTCAAAAAACACAAGACGAGCAATATCGTTTGGCATGGGATTTAAGCATTTATCTTTTGGATGCGACTCATTATTATAGTGTTCGTGTTGATGCGCAAAGCGGAGCGATTTTAGACACCCATGATTGGGTATTGCACTGTGATTTTGGTCAAGGCAGTCACGAGCACAGCGCTGGAGAAAGCGTTTTGTTTGGGGCTGAAAGCACTGCTATTGCCCCAGTTGCTGGGGCCGCTGGCTACCGCGTTTTCCCAATCCCATTCAGCAGTCCAATCGATGGGACGGATGAATTTATTTTTGAATCTGATGCTGTGGATGCAGCCTCATCGCCATTTGGTTGGCATGACACTGACGGGACAGCAGGT
>DDCS01000144.1 GCA_002335345.1 Flavobacteriaceae bacterium UBA2000
CGATAACTGATCTGCCACGATCAAAAAAGTAAAGGCTTGTTTGTTTTAGACTTTAGTGGATTAAACCCAAGACATTTTATAAACAAAAAAGCCTGGCATCTGCCAGGCTTTTTTATTTGAAATATCCTCAAAATTATTCTTTAACTAATTTCAAATTAGCCACTACTCCATCACGATAAACGCGCACGAAGTATGTTCCTTGACTCAAAGCGTCAACGTTTACTTGAGCTTCAGTACTTTGAATATCCTCAACAATTACCACTTGACCGAGCACATTACGCAGTTCAATACGTTGCATCGGTGTTTCAGAACGCAGATTAAACGTTTGTGAGGCCGGATTTGGAAATAAAGATAGCCCGAGTGACTCCTGGGATTCAATACCCAATATCCCAGCGACAGTAAATGTGAAGGCCGAAGACCATTCACCTACAGCACACTCAGTGTTGCTGCGTACGCGCCACCAATAAGTATACCCCTCTTGCATACCAAGAATTAAAGAAGACGGGAAATCCGAACTCTGAGCAAATTGAACATTGGTGAAATCAATATCTCGAGAAACCTCAACATCGTAACTGATAACGGTTGGGCCGCCATTAGACCACTGTAACTCGTATACAATTGGAATATCTACAGCACCATCCACCGGATCTAACAAATCAGACATAGGCACTGTACTTGGATCATCACTAAGAACCGTAAGGGTTACCGGAATAGACTGAGTTTCACCAGTACCCACGACATCAATTACAATGGTGTAATCACCAGCGGCCAAATTTTCAACACCACTCAAAGTCATCGTCGTAGCCCCAGTGTCCGATAAGGTTGGGTTAGAGAAACTCGCGCTTACTCCTGATGGCAAACCTGTTGCTGTAAATGAAACACCCCCTGCATAACCATTCAAAGGATTGAAATCAACCGTAAAGTCAGCAGCAGTATCCCCAAGACAAAGATAAACTTGACCATCATGAGTTAAAGCAAAGAAATCTGGTGTTCCCATACCACTAATAATGATGGAAATATCCTGAACACCTTCTACTAAGTTTGCCCCTTTATGAGAAATTTTAGCTGTGTACGTCCCGACAGCGCCGCCAATTTCTATTTTCTCGACATTATCTACAAAATTATCGGCTTGTGTCGCTGCAGCCGTAAAGTTTCCAGGATCTAATCTCCATGGCAAAGCCTCTACTCCAGCAGCACTAGTTAATCTAAAATCAATGTCATTAACGAGCATTGGTGTAGGGTCATCTAAACTCGTAGCGTTAGCGGGTAATGGTGTTCCAGGAGGATCTGTCCAAGCCACGGTGCCCATAAGGGGTTGCGTGCCAGAAGCGCTAACACTAAAAACAAGTGTTTCGCCAGAAGCTATACTTTCTTCAATGAGATAAGAGGAATCATTACGCCCCGCAATTATCTCAGCCCCACGCTGAACATTTAATAGTCCCCAACCAAATCGATAGTCAGGCCCATCAGCAGATCCCGTTTCATCGGCAGAATGAATGGCTAGACCACGAAGTGTAGCCCCTTTCATAAAACTGCTGTTCAGCTGATTATAGTATTGCTGCAACAGGACAATACTTCCTGCAACATTCGGACTAGACATAGACGTTCCGCTATAGTTTGCATAACCCTGAGCCCCTACTGAAGAATACATATTTACCCCTTTTCCAGAAATGTCCGGTTTTACGCGACCATCATCTGTTGGACCCCAGCTACTAAATCCTGACATAGCCACGCTGGATGGCCCGGTGTAATTTAAAACTTCAAAGGTCGCGGCTACGGTCAAAGCGTTTTTTGCCGTTGACATATCGGTTAAATAATCAAATCCACCGTCGCCTGGATTAACCCCGCTTTGACGATCGTTCCCCGCGGAAACACAGGCAAGATAAAACGGAGCATTATAGTGAATATTATCCAGACCACGAGCATCGTTATCGTAGTATCCAAGGCGCCATAGCGGTGCGTTTTGAATGTTACTTCCGTATGAGTGATTAGAAACGAGCAAACCGTTACCTGCTGCAGCAATCATTTCTGGATAATCACTGAACCAATCATGAGCCCATAGAGTTCCCTCATGAAGCATCCCTTTGGCCGCTCCGTTAGCTACGGTCCCCGTTCCAACAAGGGTACCAGCAACGTGTGTCGCGTGATCACTGGTACCGGTAGCACCATCAATTTGATCAACACGCCCTGAGAGCAATGGATGATTCGCATTAACGGAACCACCATCCCATTCACCGACGATCATGTCTTGACCATCTAAATTAAGACCCGTCACACCACCAGTATGTAAGGTATTCGCACGGGTGGTTATGGCCCCTTCCCGGTTGAGCGTTATGCGATACTTTGGTTGTCCGTTTTCATAAATTCCAATTAATGAGCCGTAAAAACCATTTTCTCCTTGAATGGTTTCAGGCCATCCTTTGATTGCAGCCATTTGCAAGGCTTGAGCTCTTTGTTCTTGCTCAGTCTGTAGAAATTCTGCACGCAATTCTGCGAGCTTCCCGAAATCATAATCCTGCGTGATCTCTGAACGTTGTGCAGGCGTTTGCGCCAATAATAATGGGCTCACAAACAATGAAAGGACTAAACTTTTGTAAAATTTTACCATGATTATTTTTTTTTGTGAATGTACAAAACAATGAACTCTGTACAAAGCTGACTTAACTTAAAATTAATAAAAAATTAAGGGGCGATTAATGCAGCAGCCCCCATGATCCCCATTTCAGGACCACTAGTATATAGGATCTTGGTTCGTTCTCGCTGCTCCGCATAATCAAATTCATTAATTGTATCCTGCATAGACTCCTTAAAATAGGGAAAGGCCTGGGCAATTGCCCCCCCTAGAATAATGCGCTCAGGAGCTAACAATGACATGACTATTTTAATCGCATTTCCAAGATGCACCCCATATTCCTTAAAGGCCTCTAAAGCCATATCCATACCCTGCTGCGCCTGAGTATGAAGATCTTTTGCAGACTGGCCATAATATCTTAAAAAAAACGCACTGGCCGCAAACTCTTCGACAATTCCATTGTTATACGGCAACATACCAATTTCGCCGGCACCTGCCAAAACTCCTGAATAGAGTGTTCGATTGATAATAATACCCATGCCGAGTCCTGTGCCAAGAGTCAGGCCTACAAAATTATTCGATTGCTGTCCAAGGCCATAATGAGCGTGTCCTAGAGCGAAGCAACTGGCGTCATTTTCAAGTTTTACTGGTAAGGAAAATTCTTTAGATAAAATTTCTCCTAAGGGCAATTTGTACCACATAGGAAGATTTTGCAAATCAAAAATAAAACCATTCTCTGGATCGATTATTCCTGGAACGCCAACACCGATACCGCGAACTTTATTTAGCTCAAACGAGCCAATGGATTCAATTAATTGTTTCAACAACTCTTGTCGGTCGGTAAAGTCATCAACCGCAAAACTATTTTTCTGGATCAGTACTCCACCGGCCATTAATCCTATGTCAATATTTGTGCCGCCAATGTCTATACCAAGCGTATGTTGCTTTTTATTGCTCATTCTAAAAGTCGTCTAGATTGAATTTCCCTCTAGCGCAGGGTTTTATTTCGAATTAACGGTTTAGCCCAAATCCCTATAGACATAATATAGACCAAAGGCAATATAAGCACGGTCATGGCGAATTGTAAACTAAGCCAATCTCCTAAGAATCCAACGATCAAGGGCCAAATTGCCCCACCCGCAATCCCCGTGCATAAAATTCCGGATAGGGCGCCGTGATGATGTTTTACTGAATTAAGTCCGAGAGAAAAAATAATGGACCACATTACTGATATCGAAAAACCAATAGCAGGGAATCCGACCAACGCCCATTTTGCCGGTCCATACAGGGCGCTCAATAAAAAGATTATTGTGGCGAAACTGCTCATTAGCAGTACTTTTTTACTATCGAAAAGCTTTAAAAGCAATAAGCCTATTAAAGAACCTACGGTAAGCATGGCCCAGAAATAAGAAACAGTCGCGGACCCAATGTAATCCTCAGTATAATGATGGTGTGTCCTTAAGTATTCAGCCATCCAATTACCCACACCTTGTTCAAAGCCAACATAGGCAAATATCCCCAAGAAAAACAAATAGGCCCAACGATTCAAGAGCAATTCCCTATATGCCGAAATCGCCCCAACTTGCTCTTGGTCACTTTTTTCAACTTTGGGAAATGGAATCATCCTGATTACCCCCAAAATAACCAGAGCTAACAAGGCGAAAAAAACATACAACGACAACCAAGGTAGATTTTCTGGAATCCAACCAGGAAAAACACTTGATATAAACTGATAAGTTTGGTCTTTAACCAATTCCATGTAAAGCCATGGACTCAAAAAAGAAGCGCCACCAAACACAACTTGCGCCAAAACAGAATTAAAAGCAAAATGTTCTTCACCCCCAGCAAATCTAAGCATTGGATTAATGATCACCTGTAAAACGGCCATACAAAGGCCCAAAACAAATAGCGTCCCCAAAAAATAGAGGTATGAAGGATTTAAAACAAAAGTCAAACAACTGATAACAATCACGCCAAATGACCCCGTCAATAAACTTCTACTCGAATAACGTTCTGCGAGGAAGCCGGCAGGAATAGACATCACTGCATAAGCAATAAAAAAAGAAAAAGGTAAAAACCCCGCTGCGCTCAGGCTTAACTCAAAACTGTCTTTGACTGCGACAATAATTGAATTTAAAATATTTGTTATAAATGAAATAACAAAAAAAACGATCATGACTAAAAGCACGAGTTGTGGATAGCGACTTTGTGATTGAGTTTGGGTCATCTTTTAGTAGATCTTAGCCTATTGACTCTAAAAATACCAAAATATTCCCATTTATAGAATGTATCTTTGGAGCCTAATTGAAACGTAAAACGATATTCTGCCGATGATTTCTCGATACAATTTCCTTTTGACATTTTTAATGTTTAGCAAATTAGTCTTTGCTCAAACTCTGGTTTGGTCTGATGAATTCGATTACACGGGCCCTATTGATTCAGAAAAATGGCATCATCAAACGCTATTGCCTAACGGGGGAAGTTGGTATAACGGTGAAATTCAGCATTATACTAATCGTATAGAAAACTCATTTGTTAGCGATGGAACCTTAAAAATTATGGCCATTCGTGAAAATTACACCCAACAAGGCGTAACCAAAGAGTTTACTTCAGCACGATTGAATAGCAAATTTGCGTTTACCTATGGCCGTGTGGAAGTTAGAGCAAAACTGCCTTTTGGCGTAGGGACATGGCCAGCCATTTGGACCTTAGGACAAAATATAACAGAGCCCGGTGGATACTTTTACTCAAACTATGGCACCACCCCGTGGCCTGCGTGCGGGGAAATTGATATTATGGAACATTGGGGAATCAATCAAAACTATATTTCAAGTGCCACCCATACCCCATCAAGTTATGGCGGAACGGTAAATGTTGGCGGTCGTTATGTGGATAACGTATCGAGTGAATTTCATATTTATCGACTAGAGTGGAGCGAAACACGTTTGATTTTTTCAGTGGACAATCAGGTCCATTATATCTATGAACCCTCGGTTCAAAACATGGAAACATGGCCCTTTGATTTAAATCAGTATATCCTGCTGAATGTTGCCGTATTACCGGATATTATAGCGACTGGTTTTACCCAAGACGCGATGGAAATCGATTACGTTCGTGTTTATCAAAATAACCTAAGCACTGATGATCGCGAATCAGATTCATTTAGAATTTATCCTAATCCTAGTTCCGATTTTATTCAAATCAAAGGGGACGTTCAAAACAGACTAACTTATCGACTCTCAAACAACCTCGGTCAAGTTCTAAAGCAGGGCGTTGTCGGGGTTCAATCCAACTCAATTGATATAACTTCGGTCCCTTCTGGACTTTATTTTTTAGAGCTAGTAGACGGAAAGACTCATCAAATTACCCGCATTTTAAAAAATTAAAAGCCTCCATTTAAGAGGCTTTTAATTAATCATAAAATTCTACGGCGCCAGTCGAAAGGTCATACATTGCACCGACGATTTTTATAGCGCCTGAGCCCTCTAAATCTTTTAAGACGACACTTTGCTCTCGAATATTGATCAAAGCCATCTCGACATTGGTCTTGGCCACAGCATCAACAAATTCAGTATTACTCGAATTTCTCTCGTATTCAGAGCGCGGTAATTGAGTGGCATATACGGCAGGTTCAATTTTATTAATCAAGGCCGTAAGATTCCCCAATCTTGCGTGATCGCAGGCCCCTTTTATGGCCCCACAACTCGTGTGACCTAAGACCACCAAAAGCTTTGTTCCTGCCAGTTTACAAGCAAACTCCATACTGCCTAAAATATCCTGATTGATAAAGTTTCCAGCAATACGGATACTAAAAATATCTCCTAAGCCTTGGTCAAATACCAATTCTGCAGAAACTCGGGAATCGATACAACTTAAAATCGTCGCAAAGGGGAATTGACCCTCTGAGGTGTCATTGACCTGTTCTAATAGGTTTCTATTCGCTTTTAAATTACTTTGAAAACGCAAATTTCCTTCCTTCAAAAAATCCAACGCCATTTCTGGAGTCATTGATTGTTGTGTTTCTTTAGTATGTGCTTTCATCATTTTTTATTTTTATAGGTTTTTGAGTAAAAAATGGCGCTATAATTTTCCGGGTTGTCAACCTCACCATTTTCAGAAATTAATTTAACCTGTATCGACCTATTTTTTGCTTGTTCGACAAAATCATTTAATATTTCAATAATATCATGGTCAAGATAGCGCGTTTTTCGAACATCGAGTTCTAAATAACTGTTTTCTATTAGTGCATTGAGTTCTTTTTGAATGGCCCCTTTGTTAATAAAGGTCACTTCTTCTGCTAGGGTCATTTTGTATTTATCCGCACCATCATGCTCTTCCTGAATGTGTAAAAAGTGCGAATTTTGATAACTTTTAACCAATATCACGACAATTCCCACGGCCAGTCCGATGCCAATACCCGTCAATAAGTCTGTCGCTAAAATTCCAATAACGGTGGTAATAAATGGCACGAATTGTTTCCAACCCAAAGCATACATGGACTTAAATAATTCGGGCTTGGCAAGTTTATATCCAACTACAAGCAAAATAGCCGCCAATACGGATAGAGGAATGAGGTTCAAAATATGAGGAATAGCCAAAAC
>DDCS01000097.1:0-27035 GCA_002335345.1 Flavobacteriaceae bacterium UBA2000
TGGGGTAAACTTATAAAAATATTTACATTTTATGAAGGAAGCACCGTTATATTGTTTGAATAGAAAAATTGGATGTTGCTTGTACTTCTTTATTATCTGACCCAAACGAACTATCTAGCAGTACCACAAACTTCTTTGGTTCCAATTTTTGGGGTGGTTGATCGGCGGGTAGGATCTTTCTAAAATTTACACAAGAAAAATGGAATCCTTCTCTACAAATGTTTTAAACTCTACTGTATAATTGTTAGGGTCTTTTACAAAAAAAGACTGGTGTGCTCCATTTTTGTCTTTAAGAAAAGTCTTTTTATTGGTGGTTCCTTCTGTCCAATGATTTATTTTGTGGTACATGGCATTCCAAGTAGTTTCGTCTAAGATAATGCCAAAATGAAATAACGGCAGTACGTTGCCTTCCAAAAGATAATTTTGCGCCTTAAATTCAAATTTTTCGGAGGTCACAAATGTCACTTGGTGATTAAATAGATTCACATCCAACCATTTGCTAGTACTTCTACCAGCGGGCAACCCTAAAACATCTACATAAAATTGTTTTGTTTTTTCCAAATCAAAACAAGGCAACGATAAATGAAAATTTGCATGCATAATTATAATAACTTGAGTTTTTCTAATTTAAAAAGAACCGCATTTTTATTGTCCAAATCATCAAAATTTTCTGAATAGACAATTTCAAAAGTTGTATTCTTAAACTGATTTGACTTTAAATCAAATTCTTCTAAAATTTTAAAATTGATTTGATCAAAATCAATAATAGCATCATTTTCTAGATGAAATACATAGCCCCCTTGCAGATAACCAATATAATCACCAGTCATGAGAATGGTTTGCTTTTCGCTATAGTTCATGGCTTCTTTGTTTAAAAATCATCAAAATCATTCTCGTCAAAAGAGGTTTCATCATCTGTATAATCCTCCATTGTTTTTTCTAGTTGAAGACTTATTTTTACTAGGTAAATTGTATCCTCTGTTCTCACTTCTACTGCACTAATTGTTTCTAATTTGGCATTTTGAAATTTAATAATATCGTTGTATTCATATCCGTCTGGATATTTTTCTATTAATAAATCTAAAATGTCTTTAGTTAGTTTTGAATATTCTACGATAACTCTTTTCATGGTTACATGTTTAATAGATAGGCAAAAATTAATGGTGCAACGATGGTTGCATCGCTTTCTATGATAAACTTGGGAGTATCAATATCTAATTTTCCCCAAGTAATTTTTTCGTTGGGGACTGCTCCTGAATAGGACCCGTAGCTTGTAGTAGAATCTGAAATTTGGCAGAAATAACTCCAAAAAGGGGTCTCTTCTCTTTCCATATCTTGGTATAACATTGGCACTACACAAATCGGAAAATCTCCAGCGATTCCTCCACCAACCTGAAAGAAACCAATTCCATTTTCTGAATTGTCTGTATACCAATTCGCTAGAAAAGTCATGTATTCGATTCCTGACTTCATTGTGGAAGCTTTTAATTCTCCTTTTAATACATAGGAAGCAAAAATATTGCCCATGGTACTATCTTCCCAACCCGGAACTACAATCGGTAAGTTTTTTTCTGCCGCTGCATACATCCAAGAATCTTTGATATCTATCTCATAGTATTCTTCTAAAACACCTGACAATAACAACTTATACATAAATTCATGCGGGAAAAAACGTTCTTCTGCATCTTCTGCATCTTTCCAAATTTTGAAAACATGTTTCTGTAATCTTCTAAATGCTTCCTCTTCTGGAATGCAAGTATCTGTTACACGATTTAAGCCTTTTAATAACAAGTCCCATTCATCTTTCGGGGTTAAATCTCTATAATTTGGGATCCGTTTGTAATGAGAATGTGCGACTAAATTCATAATATCTTCTTCAAGGTTTGCTCCTGTACAGGAGATGATGTGCACTTTATCTTGACGAATAATTTCTGCAAAAATCCGTCCTATTTCTGCAGTACTCATTGCACCAGCTAAAGAAACTAACATTTTAGAGCCTTGAGCTAATTGCGCATCGTAGGCTTTTGCAGCATCTACTAATGCCGCTGCATTAAAATGCAAAAAATACTTTTCAATAAATTCAGAAACGGGTTGTCTATTCGTATTGATCATGATCTTTAAATTTTGAAAGGTGATTAAATGGGGAGTGGGTGTTTGCAGAATCTTCATCTTCATCTTCTATTACTGAAGAAAACTTATAGCTTAACATTTTGTAATACAGTTTTGCTGCTAAAAAATCTGATGACTTTTCGTTTGCATTTGGGCATAATTCTACCATATCAAATCCAACGACATTTTTTTCTGCAAAAACCTTTTTTAGAAACTCTAATGTTTCATAATAAAACAAGCCTCCTGGTTCTGGTGTACCTGTGGATGGAAGTATGGAAGGATCGATTGCATCTAAGTCAAAAGTGATAAACACATTTTGTGTTAGCTGATCTACAACATCCTCAATCCAGTATTGATTGACAGCCATCTCGTGCGCAAAGAAAACCTTATCTAAATTCATGACTGTTTTCTCAACAACATCCATGCTACGTATTCCTACTTGCACCAAATTTGTGGTTTGATTCGCTTCATACACAGCACAAGCATGATTGCAACTTGAACCTTCATAGGCTTTGCGTAAATCTGCATGTGCATCAATATGTAATACCGTTAAATTATTAAAACACTCATTAAAAGCTCTAATAGTTCCGATTGATATGGAATGTTCTCCTCCAAAAAGGGTTACAAATTTATTTTTATGGATGTACTTTTTAGTGATTGAATGTACGGCATCTACCATTTGTTCTGGCGTGGTGTTTTCTGTAACTGGATCTGCTAAATAAATTCCTTCTTTATATACTTCGCTATCCGTTTCTATGTCGTACAATTCCATATTTTCTGATGCGTCTAAAAAAGCCTCAGGACCTTTATCTGCTCCTTTTTGCCAAGTACTCGTTCCGTCATAAGGAACAGGAATTAATACTACTTTGGCGGTTTCTAATTTTGCGTATTGGTCAGGAATTCCTGCGTAAGTTCTCTTATTCATATCCTAAAATTGAAAGTAATTCTTCACTTTTTTGTTCTCCTTTAAATAATTTGGTAGTGAGGTCACCATGCTTATTTTTATTGATTAAAATATGTTTTGGATGTGGAATTAAGCAGTGTTGCAATCCTCCAAAACCTCCAATGGTTTCTTGGTAAGCACCTGTGTTAAAAAAACCAATGTATAAGGGTTTGTCTTTTTCATAAACAGGCAAATAAATTGCATTTACGTGTTGTTCTGAATTGTAATAATCGTCACTATCACAGGTCAATCCACCTAGTAAAACACGTTCGTATTTTCGATTCCATTTGTTTATTGGAAGCATGATAAAACGTTTGTTTATTGCCCAAGAATCTGGCAGGGTTGTTATAAAAGAGGAATTGATCATATTCCATCTTTCACGATCATTTTGTCTCTTTTGGTACAAAACTTCATAGATAACCCCTCCTGCTTCTCCAACAGTAAAACTTCCAAATTCTGTAAAAATATCGGGCACAGCTACATTTGCTTCATCACATGCCACTTTAATTTGATGAATGATCTCTTCAATTATATACTGATAATCGTATTCAAAGGCCAATGAATTTTTTATAGGGAATCCCCCACCAATATTTAGACTGTCCAATGATTGACAGACTTTTTTAAGTTCAATGTAAACGCTAATACATTTTAGCAACTCGTTCCAATAATAAGCATTGTCATTAATTCCTGTATTGATGAAGAAGTGTAGCATTTTTAACTCTACTTGAGGATTTTCTGCAATTTCACGTTCGTAAAAAGAAACAATATTTTTATACCCAATTCCAAGACGAGAGGTATAAAATTCAAATTTGGGTTCTTCTTCCGAAGCAATTCGTATGCCTACCTTAAAGGTATTTTTTGTTTTATTTGAAATTAAATCTAATTCTTCATAGTTGTCTATAATAGGAATGCAGTTTGTGTGGCCACCCTCTATTAAACTAACAATATTTGTGATGTATTGATCACGTTTAAATCCATTGCAGAGCACAAAGGCATCTTCTTTTAATTTGCCTTCATTTTTTAAGGATTTTACAATATCGATATCAAAAGCCGATGATGTTTCTATGTGTATATTATTTTGAAGCGCTTCTTCTAAAACATACTTAAAGTGGGAACTTTTTGTACAATAGGAATAATGGTACTTCCCTTTGTAATTGTGCTTTTTAATAGCCGTATTAAACCATTTTTTTGCACGATTGATATTTTCGGAAATTTTAGGTAGGTAGGTGAATTTTAGGGGTGTTCCGTACTGCTCAACTAATTGGGCCAAGTTGATATTGTGAAAGCGCAAGTTGCCATTTTCTGTATGAAATTCTTCTTGAGGAAAATCAAACGTTTGTTCTATTAAATCTTTGTATTTCGTATTCATTTTAATTTCAATAATAATTATAAACAAAAACCTGTTTGCTATCTTATAGCAAGGTTTTGAATAACCTAATTGAAATTATAAACTAAACGCGTAATTCTAGATAAACCCCTCGAAGTC
Organism: Flavobacteriaceae bacterium UBA2000; assembly: GCA_002335345.1. Lineage (GTDB taxonomy): Bacteria > Bacteroidota > Bacteroidia > Flavobacteriales > Flavobacteriaceae > BACL21. Next base: position 4,539 of record DDCS01000097.1, read on the forward strand.
TAAGGATTTGTATGGGATTTAATAATAGTATTTTGGAAGATATCCTAATTTTTCTGACACATTTCTTAAATGTAATATAACCTTTGTTCTTCCCTAAAAAGTTATATACAGAACCAATAAAACGTAACATTCAACTCTTCATCGATGCGTCAAATGTAAACTTTTTTTTGTTAAAAAAAATAATTGCCCTAAAAAAATAACCATTTCTAGATTTCCTTTCAAAAAAAAGTTGGATTTAAAAAAAAGAGGACGTTCAAAAAAATAATATTTGATGCCACTGAATACAAAGAATGATTCCATTTTTTGCAGGGGCATATTAAATTATTTTAAGGCTTTTTTAATTCTTTATAAACTTTCGAACTAGCTGTTTTTGTGCTTTTTTCATCTTTATAATGTACACACCACTTTGGAGATTGCTTACATTTATTTCATGCAAAGCTATTTCCGAAAGGACCAACTTGCCCAACAAATTATAAACGAAGATTTCTGTCGGTTGCAACAATCCTTGAATAAACAATTTATCTTCTACTGGGTTTGGATATAATTTTACATGAATCATCGTATTGTCTTCTATTGAAAGACTTGACTCAATGATGACAGTTCTTGTTACAGTGGTTGCTGCATTGCCGTTCGCATCGCTTACATCATAGGTTACGGTATAGGTGCCAACTGTATCGCTGTCTACAGGGTTTACTGTACTTATGGCACTGCTAATATCTCCATCGTAGTTGTTCGTTGCTGTTGCACCTGCATCGGTATATAGGTTGTTCCAACTTCTAGACTCACCGTAGCTGCTCCAACGAGGGTGATTACGGGCACTGTGGTGTCAACAACATCCACGGTTCTGAATTCGACAGCTCCAATATCGGGTGCAGCATCTCTGGGATTGCCATAGAAATCTTCATCAGGAGAAAATTGTACATTTGCAACAGCAATAGCGGGAGAATCTGAAGTAATTGAAAAATCAAAATTTGTTGAATCTGCATACAATGGATCCTCAAAAATTGTATTGGTGTCTATAGCATCTGAATTGGCGTCTAATGTTCCGACAATAATATTATTTCCAATCAAAATATTGGTACTATTATCGCTGACTTTTAGAGCTCTTCCACCCGCTAGTGATTGATCTGTGACAACAATATTGTTATATATTTTAATATCATCACTTGTTAAGGTAAATTTTTATGACATTCCTAGCCCAGATGAATTTTGGTCTGAGGAACAAGTAGCTGAATGGAGAAAAGATGTTGAAGCTATTGACCGCTTAAATGAGGAAGAAGAAGAAGAAGAAGAAACTGAACCACATGTTTACTCCAAAAGTGAATTGTTGGATATGAATAAAATGTTTCCAAACTGGGATGGTGAGAGTGAACCTTTTTAATCTTCTAATAAAAAGATAGCTATATTTATATATTACTGTGCTCAAATTTTTAAAAGATCTTTTGACTCAATGAAATTGGCTGTTTTAGCCTAACTCACAGGGGGATACCCACGTTTGAATTGTAGGTAGGGAGCCGTATTGTATGAGGTAGAGAGATTTTAACTCAAAACATCTATAAAAGTTATCAACAATTGTTTAATTATTTGATTTTCAATTATTTATGTCTTAATTGGCTTTTAGAAGATCAATTAACCTCTTTTTTGATGATTTTCACCCATTTCTCAGATATGAGTGTTAATATCTATCAGTTTTAAAATTTGGATTCAGGGGTACTGCTTTCTTAGCTTTACAGCTTCTGGTCTTATACAAATAATAATCATGAATAAAAAAAAGTCAAGAACTAAAGTTACAGATGTCTTCAACATCACATCAAAATTAAGGGAATGTGATGCTATTAGTATAAATGGAATCTGCGGGAGAGTTGAGACTTTAACAAAGAGATATCCTTTAGAGCTTTGGGATGCAATTCATAGCAAAGGAAGTAAAATTTCATTGGTTAGAACTGCATATTTCAAATTAAAAAAAGCTGTTTTTGTTATTGACCCTGAAAGAGTATTGATTACAGAAAAATTACATGAATTACATAAGTCTAAAAGAAAACTAATTAAAGAAATAAATCAGGAGATAAAGAAAGTAAATGGCAAAATTAATGATGAGTTAATTAGTTCAAATAGAAGAGAAATAGCAAACCTAAATAAGCTAATTAAATCTCTAGAAAAACAATCATTTTTTTATAGTACCAGATCCCCTGTCATTTAAGAATTTTCTACTGTAGCAATTTCTTCATCTGTAAGATCATATTATCTATAGCAATAGCAGTATCTGCCTTTTTACTATTTTTTACATTCTTTTTTTCATAGTAATACAAAGATAAGAAATGTAAGTTTAACCTATTTAAGAGGGTCAGAAATAGCTGAACTGAAGGAGGAGGATATGCCTATGGTTTAATACGAATATATGATTAAATAGATTTTTAAAGTAGTGCAGGAAAAGCTCCAGCAATTAAAGCCAGAACAGTTGCAAAGCCATAAGTAATATATGCATATCTATTTAATCCTGTTTTCATATGATACCTCTTGTAGTGTTTCTTATTCTCAATAATTTTGCCGTTTTTATTAAAAGTGACAGTTCTATTACTTTTTTTTGAACTACTATAATTATAAATCCATATTTCTTGTTTTACTTGATTTTCAATCTTTGAAGGGTTGCCATATTTTAACCGAATTAATTCCTTAGAATTATTACTTTTAGAATACAAAGGCAAGTTGATAGTTTTTGGCGAAATAAAATGAGTTGGCGAACAGCTATATCCGAAAAAGAAAACTGAAAGAATAAGAAATTTTTTCATAATATTTTAGCTTACGTTTAATTGCAATATACAATTAAAAATATTTAGCAGAAAATTATCCCTCTATAAATCTAATTTACTCCTATTTAATAGGTTTAGAAATAGCTGAATTAACTGAAAGTGATATGCCTATGGTTTAGTAATTAAGAGTTGTATATGACAATTGCAGATATAAGTGCAGCTAAAATACCTAATATTTCTAGAATTCCAAAAAAGGTTATCCACCTTTTACTTCTCAATTCTTCAGCTTCATTTAATGATATATGGTTATCATTATAAAGTTTATCAATTTCATTTGGGTCTATAATATTCTTCATAAGATTTTTTCAAATATAATTAATTCCTAACAACTGACTTTATAATTAAAGGGATATTGGCTATAGAAATATTTAAGAGAACAGGGTCATTAACCAAGCTACAGAAAGCTATGGGACATTCATCTATTAATGTAAGTTTAACCTATTTAAGAGGTTTAGAAGTAGCTGAATTAAAGGAGGAGGATATGCATATGGTTTAGTATACATTTAATAACTTTTAGCCAAACAATCTCAATCTGAGTTTTTAATAAAGGCAATTAAATACTTCTAAATCCTCCCCAAAACAGTTCGACTTTAATCCCTTTGGTTCCTCTCTATTGTTCAGAATTACACCTCAAAATAGGGTTTTAGATGAAAATACTTGCTGATTTAAAATAAAGAATTGAAGGATACATAATCCAAAAAAAACTTTATCTGCTTTAAGTACAACTTTAAACAAATTAAAATAATTAAGAATCGGTTTGATTATTAAAAAAGTCAATAAGACTATTGACATAAAGTTAATTTTAAGTGCACTTAAAAAGTTCAATTTAATTATTTCTTCAAATGATCTTGTAATACCACAAAAAGGACATTTTAAATCAATTATCTTTTCAAATAGACAGAAATGAGGAATATATGCACCTTTGAAATATAGATATAAACCAATTACTCCTATTACAAGTAAAGAACGATACTTTTTAAAAATCATTTGTGATTAAAAATAATTCAAAACCATTTTATTCTTGATTTGGAGTAATAAAAATTAATAAGCCAAATGAAAAAACACAACCCCAATCAACCAACAAAAAAGATTGGAATTAAAAGAGTATATAAATTTAAATGAATTTCCTTTTTTGTATTTATGCAAACATTTACTGTGGTTTTTAAAATATAAAAGGTCTATTTTTTGTACAAATTGTTATTGCCAAGTAAAGCTACAAGAAGAACAAACAGATGGTTTTTTATCCGCTAAAAGTGCTAGTAACCCTAATGGGAAGAAACAAATAGCTACAACTATTTGCCAAGTTTGATAACCTCCTTTTTGAGTGGGTTTTGTGCATTTAGGACAACTTACTACTGACATAATTTTAATTTTTTTTAGTTAATCATTTTGCAATATAAAGAAACTAAAGTTACTATTTGTTCTTTTTTTTTAAAAATTTAATAATTTAATAATTTAATAATTTACTCCCCATATTTAAAAGTGATCTTCCAAAAATAGTTTCCAAGCCTAAAATTCCTCCACTAATATTTCCTGCTTCATATGCGGCATTTCCGACAACAATAGCTCCTAAAATCAAAAGTGTTACAAAATGTTTGACAAAGGGAATTTTAATTTCTTCTCGAATCACTTCAGACAGTCCTTTTTGAGAAATGACTCCTAATCTTGCCGCCATTTCCTGTAAAACAACCGTTGCAATTACAGAAAGTAACATTGCCCATAAAAGGTTAAAACCAAAATTAACACCAGCTATGGTACATATTGTCACCGTTCCTGGACCTATAAAAGCAGCTGCAACTAAAGTTCCTGGACCGATATTTTTAAACCATTTTTTTATCATTTCTTAAAATTATGCTTTAAAGATACTTTAATAATATAAAAAACACCTCTAAAGGAGGTGTTCTATCGACTAACAAGTATAAAATCTTGCTACAATGCATAACGTTGTGGTCCTCCCCTTCGGATTTCTTCGCTTGCTAAATCTTCAAATTGTTTAAAGTTTATACGAAATGCATTGGATAGTTTAAAGGCTGTTTTGTAGTAAGCTGCATCATTGTTCCAGGTAGCTCTTGGACTTAACAATTCAGAGGGCACTCCTGGACAAGTTCTTGGTTGTGCAACTCCAAAAACAGAATGTATGTGGTAATTTTCATAGGTATAATTTCCTAAATCTCCGTTTAAAACTGCAGAAATCATAGCTCTAGTATATTTTAGCGACATTCTTCTTCCTACTCCGTATTGACCTCCAGACCAGCCGGTATTGATCAACCAAACATTGACGCCTGCTTCCTGCATTTTCTCACTTAGCATTTCTGCATATCGTGTAGGGTGTAAAGGCATAAAAGGGGCCCCAAAACAGGCTGAAAAACTTGGCGTTGGTTCGGTAACTCCTGCTTCTGTTCCCGCAACTTTTGCCGTATATCCAGAAATAAAATGATAAGCAGCTTGGCTTGGAGTTAGTTTAGAGATGGGAGGTAAAACACCAAAAGCATCGGCTGTTAAGAAAAATATATTTTTTGGATTTTTACCTATTGACGGTGTTTGAATATTTTTGATATGGTCAATCGGGTAACTTACTCTTGTGTTTTGTGTAATAGCAGTATCTGAAAAATCGACCGCTCCATTACTATCTAGGACAACATTTTCTAAAATAGCGCCTTTTTTAATCGCTGCATAAATTTCTGGCTCTTGCTTTTGCGATAAATGAATCACCTTTGCATAACAACCTCCTTCAAAATTAAAAACGGTATTTTCTGCGGTCCAACCATGTTCATCATCACCAATTAAGCTTCTGTTTGGATCCGTTGATAAGGTGGTTTTTCCGGTTCCAGAAAGTCCAAAGAAAATAGCGGTATCTCCATCTTTACCAATATTAGCTGAACAATGCATTGGCAATGTCTTTTTAAAGACTGGAAGAATAAAATTTAGTGCAGAAAATATGCCTTTTTTAATTTCACCGGTATAACCTGTGCCTCCAATTAGGGCAACTTTCTTTGTAAAATTTAAAATTGCAAAATTATGTTGGCGGGTCCCATCTTCTTCTGGGTCTGCCATAAAACCAGGTGCATTGATGATTGTCCATTCTGGAGAAAAATCTTCTAGTTCAGATGCTGTTGGGCGCAAAAACATATTGTATGCAAACATATTACTCCAAGGATATTCATTGACAACCCGAAGGGACAGTTTATAGTTTTCATCTGCACAGGCAAAGGAATCTCTCACAAAAATTTCTTTCCCAGAAAGGTAATTGGTAACTTTGTGATAAAGCGTATCAAACTTATCAGCATCGAATGGTATGTTTATATCACTCCACCAAACTTCGTCTTTTGTTACCGCATCTTTGACAATAAAACGATCCTTTGGAGATCTTCCCGTAAATTCCCCCGTATTAACAGCAATTGCTCCTAATGAGGTAGTTCTTCCTTGTTTTTTTTCAATAGTCAATGCATGTAATTCATCAGAGGTTAATTGATAACGAATGGATGCATTTTTGATTCCTAAATTAATGAACGAAATCGATTTCGTTTTTAAATCTGTCATCTATTTTATTTTAAAGTTTGTTGGCTTCAAAATTACATAATATTTTAGAATCGACTTGTTATTTAATAGCGAATTAATGATTTATTACTTTTTGCGTAATTTGTTTAAAAATATCACAATCAATAAACTCCAGCCTGCGATTAAAAATAGCCCACCCAATGGGGTTATAAACCAAATTGATTTTGCCGTAATCCGTGTCAGTTGGAGTAGGTATATCGACCCTGAAAACAGGAAAACCCCAGCAAAAAATAAGGAACTGATCTTGTTCTTTTGAGTTGTTGAAAACCCGTCGTAAGTATTGACAAATAACAATACAATGACATGATACATCTGATAGCGCACCGCCGTTTCAAAGCTTAAAAGTTGTGCTGAACTCAGTATTTCTTTCAGAGCATGTGCTCCAAAAGCCCCTAATATGACGGCGACCAATCCTAAAAAACAAGTAATTACTAAATTTTTAAACATTTTATAGTGTTTCTGTTAAATTTTAAACAATTAGACTATCTTAGTCTCGTACAAAAATACACGATTTATTTATGAAAAATATATTGATTATTGGTGCTGGGAAGTCAAGTGCTGCTCTAATAAAATACCTTTTGGATAAATCAGATACAGAAAAACTACAACTTAGGATTGGTGATATTGCGACTTTATACGCAGAAAAGCTCATTAACAAACACCCAAATGCAACGGCAATTGTATTGGATGTTTTTAATAAAAAACAGCGAGAAACCGAGATTAAGAAGGCGGATCTTGTAATTTCTATGTTGCCAGCAAGGTTTCACATCGAAGTTGCCAAAGATTGCATTACCTTCAAAAAACATATGGTCACTGCGTCCTATATTTCTAGGGAGATGAAGGCATTAGATAGTCAAGTAAAAGAAAATGGACTGGTCTTTATGAACGAAATTGGGTTGGATCCAGGAATTGACCATATGAGCGCTATGCAAGTTATTGACCGTATTAAAAGCAATGGTGGAAAAATGTTATTGTTCGAGTCTTTTTGTGGTGGAATCGTTGCACCTGAGAGCGATACCAACTTATGGAATTATAAATTCACGTGGAACCCACGAAATGTAGTATTGGCAGGTCAGGGGGGTGCCGCGATGTTTATCCAGGAAGGCACCTACAAATACATCCCTTATCATAAATTGTTTCGAAGAACGGAGTTTTTAAAAATAAACGATAGTGGCAATTTCGAAGCCTATGCCAATAGAGATTCACTGAAATACAGGAGTGTCTATGGACTGGATGACATTCCAACAATGTACCGAGGAACCATTCGAAAAGTAGGTTTTTCTAGAGCTTGGAATATTTTTGTCCAGTTGGGAATGACTGATGATTCCTATACCATTCAAAATTCAGAAAATATGAGTTATCGTGATTTTGTAAATTTATTTCTCGCCTACTCTCCTTCTGACTCAGTAGAATTGAAACTACGTTCTTATTTGAAGATTGATCAAGATGATTTGATGTGGGCAAAATTGGTAGAATTGGATATTTTCAATGCAGAAAAGAAAATTGAACTCAAAAATGCAACGCCTGCACAAATGCTGCAAAAAATTCTAGAAGATGCATGGACTTTAGATGCCGATGACAAAGACATGATTGTAATGCAACATCTTTTTGGATATGAGCTTCATGGAGTAAAAAAACAAATTGAAAGTAGCTTTGTTGTGAAGGGGGGAAATCAAATCTACACCGCCATGGCTAAAACGGTTGGACTGCCGGTTGCAATTGCTGCTTTAAAAATTTTAAAAAAAGAAATCAAAACTCCAGGAGTACAATTGCCAATAACCAAGGAAGTCTATGAACCAATTTTGAAAGAATTGGAAGAGTACGGTATTGTTTTTAAAGAAAAAAACGTACCCTATCTTGGGTACAACCCAAACAATGTAAGAGGGTAAATTACATTTTCAAATAAAAATCTTTCGTCAAATTCATATATGCTTGTGTATATCGATGACGAATGACTTCTATGGTTAATGTGGTCGCTAGTGGTTCATTTGAATGTAGCGAAAACTCAAGTAAACTTCTTTTAATTGCTGCCGTTGCAGTTCCTCTAACGTGACAAACACGGTGTAAAAACAAGTGATATTTTGCTGCCAATTTTATAAAATAAGCCTCCTCTTTATAAGGGATAATGGTTGTGAAAACCCCATTCTCAGAAATAATTTTGGAAACCCCTTTCAATAAATTTTCAAAAGATAAAGCCGAAGCAAATCGCGCTTTATTTCTTGCCGCATTTTTGGTCTCAAAGTCATCGGTGTAAAAGGGTGGATTTGAGATGATCAAATCATAAGTTGCTGCTTCCGCTGCGATTTCGTTTGCAAATTCTTGAAAACTGGCATGATATCCATACAGGCGATCGGCCCAATGAGAGCCTTCAAAATTCTGCACCGTTTGCTCATACGCATTCTCATCAATCTCAACAGCATCGATGGTCATCGCATCACAACGTTGGGCCAACATCAAAGCAATAAGCCCTGTACCTGCTCCAATATCTAAAACAGTATCCGGATCATTTTCTATAGAACTCCAAGCACCTAACAAGACGCCATCTGTTCCCACTTTCATGGCAGTTTTATCTTGATGAATTGTAAATTCTTTAAATTGGAATGGTTTTGACAATGTCAATCTGGGTTTTAAACGAAAAAGTTCTGCGAAATGAAACACAGAACTTTTTTAAAATTTAGCAATCATTTGCAGAGAGGAAGGGATTCGAACCCTCGATACGTTGCCGTATACACACTTTCCAGGCGTGCGCCTTCGACCACTCGGCCACCTCTCTATAACTGAATTGTATTATTCAGGGCCGCAAATATCGCAAAAAAAAGGAGTAGGTCAAGCCTGTAGATTGAATTATGAACAATTTAGTTTGCTCCCCGTGTGCGAAAAATCAGATGCCCTCAAATTACAGGGTAATTTCACCAGCCAAAGAACGGCCAAATTGTGCACGAACGTAATCACTTCCTTGATCAAAGCTGATTAAATACATCAACTTTGCCAGAGCAGACTCAGTGGTCATATCGCCTCCTGAAATAACGCCCATGGCCTTGAGCCCCTGAGAAGTCTCGTATAGCCCCTGTTCCACCGATCCTCCGGAGCACTGGGTGACGTTCACTACAGGAATACCTTTAACGATAATCTCTTGCAGCGCCTCTAGGAACTCCGGAATATTGGGCAGATTACCGCTACCAAAAGTTTCAATAACCACCCCCTCTATTCCAGGAGCATTGAGCATATATTTTAATAGGTCTGCGGTCAAACCTGGGAATATTTTTATCAAAATGACCGAGCGATTCATTTGATAATGAACCTTAAGTGTTTTGTGCGGGCTGCGCCATAACAAATCCTTGGCCAGGGTCAAATGAACACCGCTTTCGGCCAAAGGTGGATGATTAAAAGAGGCAAAGGCTTGAAAGTGTTCTGCATTGATTTTTGTGGTGCGATTCCCACGATACAGCTTGTATTCAAAATAAATACACACCTCCTGAATCTGAGGCTCAAGGTCTTGAGCCATGGCCGCGAGCTGTATGGCCGTAATTAAATTCTCTTTGGCATCGGTGCGTAGGTCGCCTATGGGTAATTGCGAGCCCGTTAAGATAACCGGCTTGTTCAGGCCTTGAAGCATAAAGCTTAGGGCCGAAGCGGAATAGGCCATGGTATCGCTGCCGTGCAGGACAACAAATCCGTCAGCTTGTGCGTAATGAGATTCGATAATTTCGGCCATCAAGCCCCAATGCGTGGGACTTAAATTGGAGCTGTCTTGTGGTTCGGACAAAGAAATTGTCTCCATAGTGCAGTCCAAAAGATTAAGCTCTGGGATCTGCTTTAACAGTTTATCAAAATCAAAAGCCCTTAGGGCTCCAGAGGAAAAATCGCGTATCATACCGATGGTCCCCCCTGTGTAAACCAATAAAATATGTGGCTTTTTCATGACGTAAATAAAGCATGTGCGTTAGCGGTTGTAACCTGATCAACCTCAGTTAAAGGACAATCATAGATCCCAGCAACACGCTGAGCAATATGGTAAAGATAACTACTTTCATTGCGTTTTCCTCTAAATGGTACTGGGGCTAAGTAAGGGCTATCCGTCTCCAAAACAATATGTTTCATCGGAATTTGCGCTAAAAACTGGTCTATTTTGCCATTTTTAAAGGTGGCCACGCCCCCAATACCCAGGGAAAGCCCGAGGCCGATAATGTGATTTGCCTGTTCGAGGGTTCCGGTAAAACAATGAAAAATGCCTTTAGGCATTGGTCCTTTGACGGCATCGAGTACGTCAAAAATTTCATCAAAGGATTCACGACAATGAATGACAATAGGCAAATTAAATTCTTGAGCCCATTTGATTTGCTGAGCAAAGGCTTCTTGCTGCCACGCTAGAGTGTCCCTTTGCCAATACAAATCGATTCCAATTTCTCCTACCGCACAAAACGATCGACGAGATAATTCTTTATAGACATGGTCGAGTTCGGCTTGAAAATTTTCTTGAACAGAGGTTGGGTGCAGGCCCATCATCAAGCGCATGTGTTTGGGGAAACGCTCGGCCAAAGCATACATGGCCTTTGTCGTGGTGGAGTCAATGGCCGGTAAATAGAACTCATGAACACCGACGGCTTGCGCTCGATCAATTACCGCATCAATATCCTGAGCAAACTCAGGAAGATAAAGATGGGTATGGGTGTCTATCACAACGCTAATGCCTTTTTGACGTCGCCATGCATCAAGTGCTGAATCGGGTCCTCTAGGGCTTCTTTAACCGCAACTAAAAATCCTACTGATTCGCGTCCGTCAATGATTCGGTGGTCATAGCTCAAGGCCACATACATGATTGGGGCTATAGCCACAGCACCATGCTTAACCACAGGGCGATCCACGATATTGTGCATGCCTAAAATACCCGATTGAGGGGGGTTAATAATAGGGGTGGAGAGCATACTTCCAAAAACACCACCATTGGATATTGTAAATGTTCCTCCGGTCATTTCATCAACGGTAATCTGACCATCGCGAGCGCGCAGAGCCAGACGCTTAACCTCAGCCTCTACCCCTTGGAAACTTAATTCTTCAGCGTTACGGATCACGGGGACCATCAAACCTTTCGGTCCTGAAACTGCGATTGAAATGTCCTTGTAATCATAAGTTACCTTGTGATCTCCATCAATCATTGAATTGACATCAGGGAAAAGCTCTAAAGCGCGTACTACAGCCAAAGTAAAAAAAGACATGAATCCTAGACCCACATCGTGTTTGGCTTTAAACGCTTCCTTATACTCATTGCGCAAGGCGAATATGGCACTCATGTCCACTTCGTTAAACGTAGTGAGCATGGCTGTTTCATTCTTTGCCGAGACGAGTCGTTCAGCAACTTTTCTGCGCAGCATAGAAAGTTTTTGGCGACTTGAACCACGGTTTTCTGAAGCCGCACTCCCCATCGCTGGCGCTCCTTTAATTACATCTTCCTTTAAGATTCGACCATCACGCCCCGTACCTTGAATTTGATCGGCACTAAGGCCCTTTTCATCCATAAGTTTCTTGGCTGAAGGCGACGGAGTGCCTGTAGCATAACTCACTGTTTTTACCGGCGTATGTGCTGTCGTAGCGGCTGCATTAGGGGCCGGTGATGCGGCCTTAGGCGCCGCCCCTCCCTCAGGACGAGCAGCATCTGTATCGATCAAACAAACCACTTGACCTACAGCCACAGCATCTCCTTCTTCGGCTTTTAAGGTAATGATTCCACTGGCCTCAGCGGGGAGCTCTAAAGTTGCTTTATCGCTATCCACCTCGGCGATGGCCTGATCTTTTTCAACATAATCGCCATCGGCTACGAGCCATTGTGCAATTTCAACTTCTGTAATCGATTCGCCCGGAGAGGGCACTTTCATTTCTAACATAATACAACGGTTACTTATGGTGTATTGGGTGTGTCAAAGACACTGTCTAAAACTTTTTTATGACGCGCTTTAGAACGTGCGCTACTTCCTGCGGCAGGTGAGCTATGCACGTTTCTCGAAGCCAAACGCAAAGGCACTGATTTGAAATTCATGAGCATAAAACCCCATGCGCCCATATTGGCAGGTTCCTCTTGAGCCCAAACATAATCATGGACCTTTGGATAAGTCGCAATAACCTGCTCAATCTGTGCTACGGGCAATGGAAATAGTTGTTCCAATCGTACCAGAGCCACATCGTCACGTCCATTTTCTTGGCGACGTTGTACCATATCGTAGTAAAACTTTCCGGTACAGAACACCAAGGAGGTTACTTTTTTCTTGTCGCAATGTTGATCGTCAATGACCGGCATAAATTGTCCCTGGGCTAAAGATTCCCGAGTGGAGACCACATCAGGATGACGCAACAAACTCTTAGGGGTAAATACGATCAATGGTTTTCTGAAATTCCACTTCATTTGACGGCGCAACAAGTGGAATAAATTCGCTGGAGTGGTCACGTCGGCGATCACCATGTTTTGTCGAGAACACAATTGCAGGTAGCGCTCCATTCGGGCACTTGAGTGCTCAGAGCCTTGCCCTTCATAACCATGCGGCAATAACATCACCAATCCATTTTGGATTTTCCATTTACTCTCGGCAGCGGAAATATATTGATCGAGCATAATCTGGGCCCCATTGGAAAAATCTCCAAATTGGGCCTCCCAAATAGTCAAAGTTTTTGGGGCGGCCATCGCATAACCATAATCAAAGCCCACTACGGCATACTCCGAAAGCAATGAATTAAAAATATCCATATGCCCAGCCAGACCTAAGGTATTGTGTAGGTTGATTTCTTCAGAATCATCCTCAGTTTTTTTGACGGCGTGTCTATGAGAAAAAGTGCCCCGCTCCACATCTTGACCAGAAATACGCACATTGAACCCTTCTTTCATCAAAGTAGCATAAGCCAAAAGCTCTCCCATGGCCCAGTCTAAGGTGTTTTCTTGGAAATAGCGCTGATTTCTGTCTTGAATAATGCGCTCAATTTTTTTGATAAATTTCTTGTCTTTAGGCAGTTGGGTTATCCCTTCTGCTAAAAGATCCAATTCCTTTTGAGGAAAACGAGTATCTACCTGCGATAAGATATCTTCAGCGCTCCCGAGTCTGTACTCCGCCCAATCATCGGCAAGTATCTCGGTAACCACCGTTTTATCTTTTTCTCGAGAAGCCGCTAAATCTTCCTCTAAGGCATTTTTATATTCTTGCTCAAGTGACGGAATAAAATGGGCATCGATGACCCCTTCTGCCATCAATCGATCCGCATAAATATCTCTAGGATTTTTATGACGCCCTATGGCTTTGTAAAGACTCGGCTGGGTAAATCGAGGTTCATCACCTTCATTATGTCCATATTTTCGATAACCCAGCACATCTATAAAGACGTCGCGTCCAAAGGTCATTCTGAAGTCCAAAGCAAATTTAAACGCATGACAAACCGCTTCGGCGTCATCTGCATTTACGTGCAATACCGGCGAAAGGGTAACCTTACCAATATCGGTACAATAGGTGGAAGAACGGGCATCGAGATAATTCGTGGTAAATCCAACTTGATTGTTGGCCACAATGTGAATCGTCCCTCCCGTTTTATAACCATCGAGTTGCGCCATTTGAATCACCTCATATACGACCCCTTGCCCAGCGATCGCCGCATCGCCGTGAATCAGTATCGGGAGGATTTTTGAAGCGTCTCCTTTTAAAGGCCCATCGATTTTAGCACGACAGATCCCCTCCACTACCGCATCAACCGCTTCAAGGTGAGAAGGATTGGGAGCCAAGTCCATACGTATTTCCTTGCCCCCATCTGTCTTTCTGAAACTGGTCCAGCCCATGTGATATTTTACATCGCCATCAAATAAGTCATCCTCGGCGTATTCCTTGCTGTCAAATTCACTAAAAATCGCCTCAGCAGATTTGCCAAAAATATTGGCCAAAACATTCAATCGCCCACGATGCGCCATGCCCACAACAAATTGGGTCACCCCGCGCTCTGATCCTTGTTCAATCAAAGCGTCAAGCCCCGGTATAATGGCATCGACGCCTTCAATGGAAAATCGCTTTTGGCCGACATATTTGGAATGTAAAAAACTTTCAAAAGAAATGGCCTGATTCAACTTGTTCAGGATATGCTTTTTTTCTTGTGGGGAAAATTTCGGGTGGTTATCGTTGACATTCAGCCAGTTTTGAATCCATTGAATCTCTTCTGGATTTCGAATATACATATATTCAATACCAATTGAATCACAATAAATCTGATCCAAATGATGACAAATATTGCGCAGACTGGTTTTACCAATCCCCAAAATACTGCCCGCCTCAAAATCCTGATCTAAATCTTCTTGAGCCAACCCAAAATTCTCAAGCGCCAAAGTAGGCTTGTACTGTCGGCGTTCACGAACCGGGTTTGTTTTGGTAAACAAATGCCCTCTGGTGCGATAGGCATCGATCAATTTGATTACCTGAAATTCTTTCAGTACTTGAGCAGGAAGTCCGGTGGGCATTTCAACACCTAAAGCTTCAAGGGAACCATGCTCAATCGCAAAATCAAAGCCTTGAAAAAAAGCTTTCCAACTCGGCTCGATCAGGTCAGGAGTTTGCAGGTATTTATCGTAAAGCTCAGCGATGTACGACGGATGTACGGCATTGAGAAATGAAAATCGATCCATAAGTGAGAATCCTGCTTGGGTTTTTAATTCTGACGTTGCAAAAATACAATAAATCAGCAATACAGCAGGGCATAAGTATAGAATTATAGGCGGCCAAAAATGAGAAGAACTATCCGCTCTGTCTAAAAAAATTTTTAGACGTTTCTGTTCATCAGGGCCTTTCCAAAATCACTTAAATACGCCTTGGCTTGATCGGATAAATGGGCCTGGTCAAGTTGCGCAAAAGCACGTTGGGTATGCTCTTTAATGGACTCCTGGATCGCCTGGGTGGCTCCTGTGGCTTCAAACAATGTTTTGACCTGCTTCACTTTTTCACTGGACTCAATATTTTGATTGCCAAAATAGTCTAATAAGGCTTGTTGTTGTTCAAGCGTGCCTTTGGTCATGGCACTGATATACAAAAAGGTCTTTTTACTGCTCAAAATATCTCCGCCCACTTGTTTGCCAAAAACCTCAGGATCGCCGAAGGCATCTAAAAAATCGTCTTGCAGTTGAAATGCCACGCCCAGACTGCGGCCAAACTCATAAATCAGATCTTGCTGTACCCGATCTACTTGGGCGACAATGGCCCCCATCTTCATGGCTGCTCCTACCAAGACTGCCGTCTTGTAATTGATCATTTGGAGGTATTCTTCCATACCCACTTCCTCTCGCTGTTCAAAATCAATATCATATTGTTGCCCTTCACACACCTCTATGGCCGTCTGACTGAATAATTTGGACAAGGCGCTAAAGGTCTCGGGAGGATAGGACTCAAAATGACGATAGGCCAAAATCAACAGGGCATCCCCAGAGAGAATCCCTGTGTTCAAATCCCATTTGTGATGGACCGTTTGATGCCCCCTGCGCAAGGGCGCTTGATCCATAATGTCGTCATGGATCAGGGAAAAATTGTGAAATAGTTCTACGGCCAATGCGGCGGGAATTGCCTTTTGATATTCCCCCTGAAAACACTCGCAGGCCATGAGCGTCAATACGGGACGCAATCGCTTTCCTCCTAATGAGAGAATATACTCAATGGGCGCATACAAGCCCTGCGGAGACTCCGGCAATTTCGCCCCGGCTAAAGCGCGATCAATCGCCTCTTTATAAAACCCAATTTGCTGCATCCCCTATTTTTGTGCTAAAATACATTTTCATCACGTGCCTCAGTAGCTTGAACATAAAAAATTGGGGGAAACCAAGCCAAAAGGTCAATTTTTATGCGGGATAATTAGGGATGTTAAATTTTTGTAAACTTAGGAAACTTTTGTGGTGTTAAAAGTTTTCTTGATTACATTTGCGCGCTATGAAAGAGAAAATAATTACCAAAGCTGGAGAGCTCTTTTTAAATTTTGGTTTTAAGAGCATTACCATGGACGACATTGCTCGAGAGCTGTCCATGTCCAAAAAAACGATCTATAGCTGTTTTGAAAACAAGACAGCACTCGTTAGATCGGTTACGGAATCTATTTACGGTATTGTCATTCGCGGCATAGACAGTATTTGCCAAAAACAGCTCAATCCTATTGAGGAGCTTTATGAGATTAAAAAGTTCGTTTCGTTGCAATTAAATGACGAAAAATCATCGCCCCAGTTTCAATTACAGAAATATTACCCCGAAATTTTTGAGCAAATCCAGGGCAATAACTTTGAGCTCATTCACGGCATTACGATAAACAATCTAAAAAGAGGGATTGATCAAGGACTCTATCGCGATAATGTCAATGTCGAATTTGTCGCACGGATTTATTTTATCGGCATGACAGGCATTAAAGACGATACAATTTTTCCCATCACAGAATTCCCGAAAATACGCCTGATTGAATCCTATTTAGATTATCACTTACGCGGTATTGTCACCAAAAAAGGCTTAGCGCTCCTGAATAAATACACCGATCAAAACACACTATGAAAAAGATTTTAATTCTGGTTCTCGCGGGATTCTACTTCGCCCCCTTGAAGGCCCAACAAACGAGCTATAGTCTGAGTCTTGAGCAAGCCATCGCCCTGGCTCAAGACAGCAGCTATGCCAGTTTAAACGCCCGCCGTGAAATGACTCGGGCCTTAAAAAAGAAATGGGAAACGACCGCCACGGGCTTGCCTCAAATCAATGGGGCGATTAACTACAACAATAACATAAAACAGCCCGTAACCTTGATTCCTGGTGAAATTACAGGAGGGGCGCCCGGGAGTTTTACCCCGGTTATTTTTGGGACCCAGCAAAATGCCACGGCCCAAGCCACCCTCGAACAACTGATCTTTGACGGCAGCTATCTCGTGGGGCTCCAAGCCGCGAAAACATTTTTAGATTTTTCAAAAAACGCTTACGAAAAAACACAAATTGAAGTTGAGAAAAGTGTCGTGAATGCCTATGGGAGCGCTAAAATGGCCGAGGCACTCGTATCGGTCTTTGACAACAACTACAAGACCCTTAAAAAATCCTATGACGAGCTCCAAATTGTTTATGAGAACGGATTGACTGAACTCGAAGCCCTAGAACAGCTGGAAATCACCTTGCTCGAAGTAAAAGGCTATTTGGACAACGCTCAGCGGAGTCAGCGTCTTGCTCAGCATCTTTTGCGGGCCACTTTGGGACTCCCCTTAGCCACTGAATTGATTTTAACCGACGAGCTGGACACCCTTGTTTTGCGTGCTGGCGAGGAAATAAATCCTGAGATCAGTTTGGATCTACAAAAACAGATTGATGTGCGCATTGCAGAAAATTTCACAGAACAAAGACGTTTAGAGTGGCAGCTCGAACGCAGTCGTGCCCTGCCTAGTTTATCGGCCTTTGCCAATTACAGTACTCAAGCATTCAGCAACGATTTTACTTTTACCGACAACACCCAACAATGGTTCCAATCCTCTGTCCTCGGCATAAGAATGCAGGTCCCCCTCTTTAGTAGTGGGTTTCGCAGTGCACGAAGCAGTCAGGCAAAAATAGCTTGGGACCAAGCCAAAACTGAGTTTGCGCAAACCAAACAAGCCACGCAAATCGCCTTTGAAAATGCTTTGAGCGATTTTAATTTGTCCAAAGACAATTTTGGCAATGCCTCAAAGAGCTTGAATTTAGCAGAACGTGTGGCCAAAAAAAATCAAATCAAATTTGACCAAGGCATTGCCAGCAGCTTTGATCTTTATCAGGCACAGGCCCAATTCTATCGGGCGCAACAAAACTATTACACCTCACTTTTGGCCTTACTCAATGCCAAAACGGTCCTCGAAACCTTTATCAACCCCCCAACTTTTTAATCTGTTACCATGAATAAATACATACTCCTTTCGCTTTGGGCCAGTTTAAGCCTTTTGAGCTGTCAAGAAAAAAAACAAACCGTTGAAGAGGTTATTGCCACCAATGATTTAGCCCAATTACGTGCCCAACGCGCCGCAATAGGGGATCAACACCAAGCCCTTTCTCAAGATTTAGAAGCATTGGACAGAGCCATCGGCAAACTCGATCAAAATGAAAAATTATCTTTGGTCACCGCCCTAGTCATCTCCCCCGAACGCTTTGAACACTATCTACAGGTTCAAGGGGATGTAGCGACCAAGCAAAACATAGTCCTTTATCCTCAGTTTTCAGGTCAACTCCAAACACTGCATGTCTCTGTGGGGGATCAGGTTAAAAAAGGAGATCTTTTGGCGACCCTAGACGACAACGGAATGGCACAACAGCTCAATCAATTAATGGTTCAAGAAGCTCTGGCCAAAACTACTTTTGAACGTCAAGAAAAACTTTGGCATCAAAATATTGGGAGCGAATTGCAATACTTGCAAGCCAAGACACAATATGAAGCCCAGCGCAGTTTGACCCAACAAGTTGCACAGCAGCTTGAAAAAAGTAAAATCGTGGCCCCGTTTGACGGAACTATAGATGCCGTATTGGCAGAGGCAGGAACTGTCGTTAGTGCCGGAATGAGTCCGGTATTTAGACTGGTTAACCTCAGCAATATGTATCTGAAAGCAGATGTTCCTGAAGGCTATCTCAACGATGTTGTGGCAGGAAAAAAAGTCATCGTGAACTTTCCAGTACTCCGTCTTGAAGTCCCTTCGAAAATTCGAAGTGTAGGTCGTTATATTAATCCGGACAACAGAACGTTTAGTGTCGAGGTCGATTTGCCCAATAACAAAGCGCAAATCAAACCTAACCTCACCGCGCAAATTAATATTAATGATTACACCAATGACCAAGCCCTTTTGGTCCCACAATCTGTCATTTCAGAAAATGCAGCCGGCGAGCAATATGTCTACACCACCCAATACGATCAAGAGCGCAATCAATCTATGGCCAAAAAACAGATGGTCGTCACCGGAAAAACCGAAGGCGATTTTGTTGAGATTATTCAAGGCATTCAGCCTGGAGACACGGTAATTGCTGAAGGTGCCCGTAGTGTAAAGGATGGACAACCTATTTCAATTCTCAAGACCATAACTCATGAGTAAATCAAATAAAAACCTGAACAAAGAATTCGGGCTGGCTTCTTGGGCCATTGATCACAAAACCATTATTTATGTGTTGATTGGGGTGATCCTGCTTTTGGGAGGAAAGGCCTATTACGATATGCCCCGGGAAACATTTCCAGAAATCAAGGAGACCAAAATATACATCAGCGCCCCCTATCCTGGTAATACTGCCGAAGATATTGAACGCCTCATTCTCGACCCCTTAGAAGATCGCTTAAAAAACCTGAGTAATGTCGTGGAAATCGTCGCGACAGCTCAAGAGGATTATGGCATCATCACTGTAGAATTTGATGAAACCATTGCTGTTGAAGCGGCCAAACAAAAAGTAAAGGACGAGGTTGAGAGTGAAAAAAGCAGCGAAGACTGGCCCACCTTTAACGGCGCCAAAGTAGAACCCAATGTTTTTGATCTTAACTTTTCTGAAGAGGCCCCTATTAGTAACATCAATATTAAAGGAGACTATCCAACACAGAAGCTAAAAGAATTTGCCGAATATTTAGAAGACGCCATAGAGGATTTGCCTGAAATAAAAAAGGCAGACATCCGTGGGGCACAAGAACGTGAAGTTGAAATTGCGGTAGACATCTACAAAATGATGGCCGCACAGGTAAGTTTTGATGATGTTTTGGGTGCAATTCGCAACGGAAACATGACCATGTCTGCGGGAAATCTCATCGCCAGTGGCCAGCGCCGATCCCTGAGAATCATTGGAGAAGTCGATCAGCCCAATGCCCTAGAGAAATTTGTTGTAAAGACTCAAGGGGGGGTGGTTTATCTCAGCGATATCGCCCAAGTGAACTTTAAAGAAAAGGAAACCACGACTTATGCGCGTGAATTTGGCGCCAATGTGGTGATGCTCGATGTAAAAAAGCGCGCCGGAAAAAATATGGTTGAGGCCGCCCAAAAAGTTGAGGCCATCATCGAAAAGGCCAAAACCGATGTTTTTCCAAAAGATTTAGAAATCAGCATTGCCAATGACCAATCGGCCAAAACCATAAATCAAGTGGATGACCTGGTCAACAACATCATCTTTGGGGTCATTTTGGTCGTCACAGTGCTTATGTTCTTTTTAGGCTTCCGCAATGCACTTTTTGTCGGATTTGCCATCCCCATGTCTATGTTCATGAGCTTTATGGTGCTCCAACTGCTGGGCTATACCATGAACACCATGATTTTATTCGGGCTGATTATGGGGCTTGGTATGTTGGTCGATAATGGTATTGTGGTGGTCGAGAACGTTTACCGATTAATGGAGGAAGAGGGCTTGTCGCGCGTTCGCGCAGCCAAACAAGGCATTGGAGAAATCGCGTTTCCCATTATTATTTCAACGCTCACTACGGTGGCCGCATTTATCCCATTGGGATTATGGCCTGGGGTTATGGGTGAATTTATGATCTTTTTCCCCATTACCCTTTCGGTGGTATTGGGCTCTTCGCTTTTTGTGGCGATCTTTATGAACTCAATGTTGGTTTCTCAATTTATGGAAATCGACAACCGCATCATCAAACGAAAAAGTTTGATCCGTCTCACGGTGATTTTGGGAGGTTTAGGCCTTTTAATCTTGTTTGCTGGAGGGCCTATACGCGGGCTTGGCAGTGTCATGATCTTTACCGTTGGACTGTTTTGGGCTTATAAATATGGGATCAAACGCTGGGCCAATAGGTTTCAACGCCATGCGCTTCCATGGCTTGAAAACAAGTACAAAAACTTTTTGAGGTTTGCCTTAAGCGGCTATCGTCCTGCCTTATTTTTTGGGACTACTTTTTTACTCTTGTTTGTCGTTTTTGGCCTTTTTGGCGCTTCAATCGGGAGCCAACGTACCAGCGTTGAGTTCTTCCCGGACAATAAACCAAATCAAATCGTTATTTATATCGAATACCCACAGGGTACCGATATCGAGAAAACCAATACCATTACTTTGGACATCGAAAAAGAGGTCTATGACCTTATAAACGATCCGATGTATCGAGACCCTGAAACCGGAAAAAATGTTTTGGTTGAGGCCGCAGTTTCTCAAGTCGGTGAAGGGGCAGGAAATCCGCAAACAGATGCCGGTAACACGGCAGAAATGCCGCATCGAGGAAAAATTACAGCGACCATGCACGAATTCAAATTCCGTCAAGGTCACGATTCGGAGGTCTTGCGAAAAAAGATTCAAGAACGACTTAAAGGGCGTTATCCTGGCGTATCGATTTCTGTAGAGAAAGACCCCACGGGTCCACCGGCAGGTTACCCCATTAATATCGAACTCGAAGGGGACGATTACGATGAACTTATCGCCACGGCCGAGCTCATGCGTAATTTTATCAATCAAAAAAATATTCAAGGGATTGATGAACTCAAAATTGACGTCAATAAAGGCAAGCCCGCGATGGAAATTTTTGTGGATCGCGAAAAAGCCGGAGGACTTGGTGTTGCTGCCGGTCAAGTAGGACAGCAATTGCGTCGTGCGGTCTTTGGAGAGAAAGCCGGTATTTATAAGCAAGACGGAGAGGATTATGATATCAATGTGCGTTTTGAACAAGGACAAAGAGAAACAAAAAGTGCTTTATTTGACCAGAATATCACCTTCCGCGATCAGGCCACCGGACGGCTTAAAGACATTCCTTTGAGTGCGGTAACCCAGCGGCGTAACACCTCCTCATTTAGTGCCATTAAGCATCGTGATGGCAAGCGTGTTGTGACGGTTTACTCGGCCTTAGCCCCAGGGTTTACGGATGCCGGGGCTATTGTGAGTCAAATTCAAAGCCACATGGACAATTTCGAGCAATTGCCCCAAGGGGTTTCTATTGATTACACGGGACAGATTGAGGAACAAAACAAGCAAATGGCCTTTTTGATGGGGGCCTTCTTTACCGGGCTTGGTTTGATCATGTTCTTGCTGATTTTCCAGTTTAGTTCTATCTCAAAACCGACCATCATCATGCTGGCGATCTTCTTGAGTTTTATCGGTGTATTTGGTGGAATCCTCGTAACTGGAGCCTCCTTTGTAATCATGATGACCATGGTTGGGATTATTTCACTAGCCGGTATTGTGGT
>DDCS01000097.1:27050-28167 GCA_002335345.1 Flavobacteriaceae bacterium UBA2000
CACCATATTGAGCACCCTCAATTGATTCCCGATGATATTTTTCACGATTTGATCATTCAGGCGGGTAAAGCCAGGCTGCGTCCGGTGCTGCTCACGGCGATCACAACGGTATTGGGTCTTATCCCTTTGGCGATCGGATTCAATATGGACTTTTTCTCTTTATTTAGTGAATTTGATCCAAAGATTTATTTTGGCGGGGATAACGTGATTTTCTGGGGGCCCTTGGCCTGGGCTGTAATTTATGGTCTTTTGGTGGCCACATTTTTGACCTTAATTATCGTTCCTGTCCTGTTTTTAATGGTTCACCAATTTAAAGGCAAACTCCTTTCGTGGTTTGGCAAACATCCGGAGCAAAAAACAGTAATTGAAACGCCGTGATTTTGTGCCTTAGACCAAAAACAATTCACATGGTTCTTATTAACTTTGTGGCTCATTAAACGATTATGTATAGAACGCACGATAACGGAGCACTCAGTCTCGAAGAATTGGGTCAAAAAGTTGTCCTTTCAGGATGGATTCAAAAAATTAGGGACAAAGGGTTTATGATTTGGGTCGATATTAGAGATCGCTATGGCATCACTCAGCTTATTTTTGATGCTGAGCGCACTGACCCCAAGACTATGGAATTGGCCAAAAAGCTAGGGCGAGAATTCGTGATTCAAGTCCACGGAACCGTAATCGAACGGGAGTCGAAAAACCCCAATATGCCTACAGGGGCAATTGAAATATTAGTTTCGGAACTCATCTTGCTCAACAGCGCATTAACTCCTCCTTTTACGATAGAAGACCAAACAGACGGGGGTGAAGATTTGCGCATGAAATACCGCTATCTAGACATCAGACGCAAACCCGTGCGCGAGAATCTTATGTTTCGTCACCGGGTGAGTATGGCCGTGCGCAATTATTTGTCCGCACAAAACTTTATCGAAGTCGAAACGCCTTATTTGATCAAATCAACTCCAGAGGGCGCTCGTGATTTTGTGGTGCCCAGCCGCATGAATCCTGGGCAATTTTACGCCTTACCTCAATCTCCACAAACCTTCAAACAACTCTTGATGGTGGGCGGCATGGATCGGTATTTCCAGATCGTAAAATGTTTTCGAGATGAGGATTTACG
>DDCS01000097.1:28246-33494 GCA_002335345.1 Flavobacteriaceae bacterium UBA2000
ACCTACGACCAGGCCATGGAGCGCTATGGAAACGACAAACCGGACATTCGTTTTGGAATGGAATTTGGCAATTTAAATCACTGTACGCAGCATCGTGATTTTGGGGTGTTCAACAGTGCTGAACTTGTCGTGGGAATAGCCGTTCCTGGAGGCAATGCCTATTCTCGTAAAGAAATTGATCAACTCATCGATTGGGTAAAAAGACCTCAAATCGGTGCCCTTGGCATGGTCTACTGTCGTGTTGGCCAGGACGGTTCTTTCAAATCGAGTGTAGATAAATTCTACACCCAAGAAGATCTAGCTCTATGGGCGGAAGCCACCAGCGCGCAACCGGGAGATTTAATTTGTGTGCTTTCTGGACCAAAGGATAAAGTACGTCCTCAGCTCAGTGCTCTGCGCATGGAACTCGCTCAAAGGTTAGGATTACGACGCCCGGATGAGTTCGCCCCGCTTTGGGTGATCGATTTCCCGCTGCTTGAATGGGATGAGGAAACGCAGCGTTATCACGCCATGCACCATCCGTTTACCTCGCCAAAACCTGGGCAGATGGCGCTTTTAGAAACTGATCCTGCCGCAGTAAAAGCCAATGCCTATGATTTAGTGCTCAACGGAAATGAGATTGGTGGAGGATCAATTCGGATCCACGATAAAGGAATTCAAAGCAAAATGTTTGACTACTTAGGGTTTACTCCTGAGGAAGCTAAAGCCCAATTTGGATTTTTAATGGATGCGTTTCAATACGGGGCCCCTCCCCACGGGGGCATTGCCTTTGGTTTAGATCGACTCGTCGCCATTCTTGGGGGGCAAGAAACCATTCGGGATTTTATTGCGTTTCCAAAAAATAATTCAGGGCGTGATGTCATGATCGATGCCCCCGCGCCTATTGACCAAGGTCAGCTCAATGAGCTGAATTTGAGAATTGCGCTAAAGCCGTAAGACCTTTGTAGATAGTCGGCCTATGGGAACCTCAAAAAAATCTTTGCTCACCAAGTTCCTGATCTGGCGGATCAAACACATCTCGCAAAAACAGTTCTTGCTTGTGCTCAGTATGGTAGTTGGTCTGATGTCCGGCCTAGGCGCTGTCCTGATTAAGAACCTGACCTACCTGATACAGAACTTACTTGAAGGACGACTCATCAGCAATTACCACAGTGCATTTTATTTTGTGTTCCCATTGCTTGGGGTCTTTTTGACCGCGATATTCATGCGCTATATATTAAGGCATACCGTGAGTCATGGGATCCCTTCAACCCTATATGCCATTTCCAAGAAAAAAGGAATCATCCGACGATTTCAAATGTTTGGGAGTCTCATCGCCGCGCCAATTACCGTTGGGTTTGGCGGATCGGTCGGGCTCGAGGGGCCAACAGTGGCGACAGGTGCTGCGCTGAGCTCTAATCTGGCGCGTCTGCTGCACCTCAACCAAGCCACACGCACACTTATGATTGGTTGTGCGGCAGCAGGGGCCATGTCCTCCATTTTTAAAGCCCCCATTGCCGCCATAATTTTTGCCGTAGAAGTCTTTAGTTTGGACCTCACGCTCATGTCCCTAGTTCCCTTACTCTTGGCCTCAGTAACGGCTATTATAACTTCCTATTTTTTCTTTGGCAATGATATATTATTGCCTTTTACCGTGGTAGATGCCTTTAGCATCAGCGATATTCCATTTTATTTGATTTTGGCCCTAGTGGCTGGATTAGTGTCTATTTACTTTACTAACACTTATGAATGGATTCAAAAAAGGTTTGATACAATTTCCAATAAATGGCACCGGATGCTGCTTGGGGGAACCCTTATAGGGGTCTTGGTGTATTGCATCCCCCCACTTTACGGAGAAGGGTTTGACGTGATCAATAATTTGGTTCAAGGCAACGCGAATTTGGCTTTAGAAAACAACCTATTTAATGTATCCACCGAAAGTATTTATGTCACTTTAGGGCTATTGATTGGACTGGTTGTCTTTAAAATCATCGCCAGCGCCCTCACCTTTGGCGCCGGTGGTGTGGGCGGTATTTTTGCGCCAACACTATTTATGGGCAGCATTATGGGGTACACCGTAGCGCTTATACTGCGCACTGTGGGGGTTGATTCTGCGAACATTTCGATCAGCAATTTTACCTTAGTCGGCATGGCGGGACTTATGGCTGGCGTCCTCCACGCGCCCCTGACGGCCATATTTTTGATTGCCGAACTCACTGGAGGATATGCCCTCTTTATCCCATTAATGATTACTTCGGCCGTGGCCTATTCAATTACGAAATATGTTCACCCTCACTCAGTTTACACCATGGAGTTGGGCCGTAAAGGCGAACTCATTACCCACAATAAGGATCACGCTGTATTAACCCTAATGGACTTAGATTCAGTCGTAGAACAAAATTTTATTGCCATAAATCCCGACATGAGTTTAGGGGAAATCGTAACCCATTGCATCGTTAAATCCAATCGCAATATTTTTCCCGTAGTTACTCCAGATAGTGGCCAACTCTTGGGGATTATTTTATTAGACGATTTAAGGCCAGTCATGTTTGAACGACAATTGTATTTAGAAATTACCGCGCGTGATTTAATGCAAAATCCTTTGGGGGTGGTCGAACTTGACAAAGACCGCATGACCGACGTAATGAAAAAATTTCAAGATACCGGGGCTTGGAACTTACCCGTTGTGCGCTCTGGCGCCTATCACGGGTTTGTATCAAAATCTAAACTCCTTACCGTATATCGACGTAAACTCATTGATTTTTCTGGAGCGACATGAAATATTCCCTCTACATAATTTTTATCCTTATTGTCGCCAGCGTTTCCTTTGGCCTGTATATTCAAAGCAGCGGGAATCCTTTGGCCGAAAAACTTATTGGCGGCGGCATGGCCGGTCTATTTTTTGTTTGGATGCCTCTATTTATTTACCATCGTTGGAAAAATCGTTCGATTCAGGACTATATGCTCACCAAAGAGAACATCCAAAAAATGAATCAGTACAAGCGTGATAAGTAATTTCAAAAAAAGTAATATACCGATAATTTCAGCCGGAGATAATGTGCAGATCAACACGGAATTAATCGCTTTTTTACCCCTATGTTACCTCGTAATTAATTGATTTTCAAAAAATTTTACATAGAATTAAACTTTGGAAACATATTTAAGTTACCTTTGTGGCCTTATTTAATATTTTTTTAATTATTGCTATGGAAGGAACAGTTAAGTTTTTTAACGAATCAAAAGGATACGGATTCATCACCAACAATGACACCGGCAAAGACATTTTTGTACACGTCACAGGATTGAATGGAGAAGCCCTTAATGAAGGCGACCGAGTTGAGTACGAAGAACAAGAAGGAAGAAAAGGCATGGTAGCCGGAAGAGTTCGTCTTTTACACGATTAATCGCTACAACATACCGAAACACATTAACCTCGAGCAAACACTCGGGGTTTTTTAATGCCCCTATGTCAATTAAAGGGGGCGGCATGAGAATCAACTTTTTGCGCCCTGACCTGACCCCTAGATTTCCCAGGTGACTGCCTAGTCACGCCTTTTTCCTTTAAAAAAATTGTCAAGCAAAGCGGCGCATTGATCAGCCAAAACCCCAGAATGAACCTTAGTTTTTGGATGTATTTGCGTGCCCAGGGCCAAATAGCCGCGCTTTGGGTCACTTGCCCCATAAACCACTTCTGACATTTGGCTCCAAAAAAGGGCTCCAGCACACATTTGGCATGGCTCTAAGGTCACATATAAAGTACACTGATGAAGATATTTACCCCCTATATAATGCGCTGCCGAAGTAATGGCTTGCATTTCAGCATGGGCCGTGACATCATTGAGGGCTTGGGTTCGATTATAGGCCCGAGCGATAATGCGTCCTTGTGCCACGACTATAGCGCCCACAGGGACTTCCCCTGCCTCGAGCGCCATCTTAGCTTCCTCTAAGGCCTTGCGCATGAAATATTCGTGATCGAGCATAATTAAATTGAGCCCACTGAGTTTTTTGGGCGGGCGTTAAAGTTACAAATAAAGGCAAAGACTTTACCTACAAACGAATAAGCGTATCTTTGGCGTATGAATAAATCGATTTTAGAGCAGATTAATTCTCCCGCAGACCTAAGAGGGTTGAACCTAAAAGAAATGGGGCAGCTCTCTGAAGAACTCAGGCGGTTTATTATCGATATCATTGCCATCAAAGAGGGACACCTCGGCGCTAGTTTAGGGGTAATTGAGCTCACTATTGCCCTTCATTATGTTTTCAACACTCCAGATGATTTATTGGTTTGGGATGTGGGGCATCAAGCCTACGGGCATAAGATTTTAACGGGAAGACGTAATGAATTTCATTCTAATCGTCAGCTCGGCGGACTCAGTGGTTTTCCCTCTCGCAAAGAAAGTCCCTACGACACATTTGGCGTAGGTCACAGCAGCACGGCCATTTCAGCAGCTTTAGGCATGGCCTTAGCCAGTGCTCAAGACGGACAAATCGGCCGGCAGCACATCGCGGTGGTTGGCGATGCCAGTATTGCCAGCGGCATGGCCTTTGAGGCCCTAAATCATGCAGGAGTTTCTCATACCAACCTTTTGATTGTACTCAATGACAATGCCATCGGCATAGACCCAAGTGTCGGCGCGTTCAAAGAATATCTTACAAGAAAAAAAGAAGCCGGCGCTAAAACCCCGCAGGACAATCTATTCCGCGCATTGAATTTTCATTACAGCGGCCCGGTCGATGGTCACGATTTATCTGAGCTCATTGAGGCGCTCAATACCCTGAAATCGATCTCGGGGCCTAAAGTATTGCACGTGGTTACCGTAAAGGGTAAAGGACTTAAACAAGCGGAGCAAGACCAAGTGGCCTATCACGCTCCAGGACAATTTGATCCAAAAACAGGCGAACGACCCTTAGCCGATGACCGGCCTTTACCCCCAAAATATCAAGATGTTTTTGGGCATACTTTAGTGTCTTTGGCACGTGAAAATAAAAATATTTTTGGCATTACCCCTGCGATGCCCACAGGGTCCTCTCTGCGCTATATGATGGACGCTTTTCCCGAGCGCGCCATAGATGTGGGGATTGCAGAACAACACGCTGTTACCCTTGCCGCAGGACTCGCAACCCAAGGCAAAATTGTATTCTGCGCTATTTACGCCACGTTTTTTCAAAGGGCTTATGACCAGGTCATTCACGATGTTTGTCTGCAAAATTTGCCTGTAATTTTTTGTCTGGACCGAGCGGGAATCGTTGGGGAAGATGGCGCGACCCA
>DDCS01000097.1:33525-35872 GCA_002335345.1 Flavobacteriaceae bacterium UBA2000
CACGGCCCAACGCGGTCTGACCCATCCCATCGCCATAAGGTACCCCAGAGGACGGGGAAATCTTTTAGATTGGCAAACGCCTATGCATTCCCTGGATATTGGCACGGCCGAATTGCTTCAAAACGGGACGACGATCGCTGTGTTAAGCCTGGGGACTATTGCCGACACGGTCACCCTAGCCCTGGATTTGCTCGAGAATAAACAAGCCGTGACTCATGTAGACATGCGTTTTTTAAAGCCCCTCGATGAGGCCCTATTGCATGAAATATGTCAAACCCATCAGGCCATGATCACCGTCGAAGATGGCATGCTCAAAGGCGGGCTTGCCAGTGCCCTAGCTGAATTTATTTCTGTCCACAGATACCCAATAATTTTAAAGTCTCACGGCATCGCGGACCACTTTATTCCGCACGGGAAGCCCGCTGAACTTTATGAACTTTGCGGACTTACTCCAGAAGCAATAGCCCATAGCATCATAGAATTAATTTAGGACAAGCGCCCTATTTACATCATAAAAAAAGTGCCCCTTTCGGGGCACTTTTCAGTTCATCTATTGCAGGTGTCTCTCGGCTTAACGCATGATCAACTTGCTGGTATGGGTATAATTATTCCCCTGAATACGCACCAAATAAATCCCGCTGCTGAGCATAGAGGCATCAACTTGAGTTTGGTTGCCTAATTCAAGTGACTGTGCCCAAACAGTACGTCCGTTTAAGTCCAT
Organism: Flavobacteriaceae bacterium UBA2000; assembly: GCA_002335345.1. Lineage (GTDB taxonomy): Bacteria > Bacteroidota > Bacteroidia > Flavobacteriales > Flavobacteriaceae > BACL21. The sequence goes on from DDCS01000097.1 coordinate 34,247, forward strand.
GATTGAAACTTTTGCGGTCCCAACATCAACCTTAGAGTGAATGTTAATCGCTCCGTAGTTTGGATTCGGGTAAATACTAAAGTTATTGTCATAGTTATTATCTCCTGTAGAAAGACTACAGTCTGCAGGCAGATCAAACGCTTCAGATTGATCCGCACGATTGAAGGCACTTCCCTGAGTGGCGCTAAATCCAACACCACGGCGGGCAAAAGCTTCCCAAATCAAACAGCGGTGCAATCCTCCATTAGCCAACTCATCAGCCTCTAGAATGGCATCACGTCCATCGATAAATCCAGGAGAACAATTTTGAAGTTTCATCCCGTCCATAACCAATTGGAACGCGATGTTGTTTCCTCCTGTACCGTAAACCAAATCTGCGTCAAAACCATAAAGATCAATAAGATCCCAAGTCATCTCCCAAAGTGCAGTGGCCCAAACAAAACCAATACCATGGGGTTGGGATACGTTCGCATTGGTATCTTGATAAGTGTAATCGTTCACTGAGAAATCAGTGCTATACGGTGCCTCACGGATTCCATTGGGATTACCAGAAGCATAAGCGGCAAGACCACGAACGTCTGTGCGCTGATCTCCGACCTGCATCGTCATCATTAATCCAAGATAATCACTCCATCCTTCACCCATTTGCTCCGCGTTTCCTAAACAGCTTGTGTTAACAGGGCCTCCTGTCAGTCTGTTAGAAATACCGTGGGCGTACTCATGAGCGATAATTTCATTGTCTAAGTCTCCATCAATTGACGGGGGTACTGCCCCTCCATCGATGGTTCCATTGACCGTGTTTCCGGCCAGTAATTCAGTAATGATTGGTTCTCCAACAACATCAGAAACCATAAATAACGGGATAGTCACCTGGGCTCCTACGGCCCCTGGCGCCATGATTATGGGATCGCCAGGAACGTTATTGACCATAATTACGGCCAATGCACCTTCATTTTGAGCGGCTAAAGCCTTAAATCCAAATTCACACTCCCCACGACGAATCACAACGATCTTTCCGTTGAGATCTGCACCGTTAGTGATGGTATCACATCCGTCATTTGGATCGGTAGAGGTCCCTCCTGAATTATCGTCTTCGACGACCACTAAATCTTCTGTAAGTGGTGGAATCGGCATCGGCGCTCCAAAGTTTGCTGGCACACCAGGATAAGTCCCGGCAAGTGTTCCATTGTTGATGGTCAATAAGTTAATCGGCCCTGATGAACTGGTCCAAATAAACATTTGCATGCGTGGATTTGCTCCATCTGGAGGCGTCGCAAAATTAGCATTGTTCGTTCCAGAACCGTCTTGGGCATCTGCATTAACAGAATCAGAGCCATTCCCTGGATTGCCATAGTTGTTTTCTTGGAAGTTTCCACTTTCTTCGTCAAAACCATACGAATAAGTAAAATCATGAATAAGATTGTTCCAATAGAACAGGTTTACTGTTGCCGCATCGGTGAAATTTGACGGGTCTTGTGGTAGGTTATAAGGAAAATCAAAGGTTAGACCGGCGCCGCCTTCTGGTGAAGCACCATTTCCGTTATTCCCATCGATATCTTCTTGAGCATACACGTTGTTTCCACGAGTGTAGGTATATTCTGCACCTGCTGTCCCGTCAGTGTCATG
>DDCS01000035.1 GCA_002335345.1 Flavobacteriaceae bacterium UBA2000
GGCGTCACGATCTGTAAAGGGGCTTTTAGGGTCTTGGACGATTTTTTAACACTGGCCTCAATTTTTGGAAGGGCCCCGAATGCGTATTTGTGAAGGCCCTCTTGCCAGCGCCCTTTAGCCGTTAAGAAATCTTTTAAAAGGCGATTAAAGCTCAAGGATTTAGAATCCTCACCGAGTTTATCGCACAAGACGTAAAGCTCTTCTGTGGGGCGGGTCGTCCCCACATAATAGAGGTTTAGGGTGTCAAAGAAATAAGTTTCCCTGAGTTGCGCATCAATGTCTTTTCCTTCGGGACTGTATTGAGCCAAATGCGCGCTGTAGCGCACAGGCAAGTAGTCAAATCCCTCTTCTGGGAAGGGATACCAAACGTGACCCACTTTGGTCGGGTTAAAGGACTCGTGTGCATAAGGTAAAATGACTACGGGAAACTCTAGTCCTTTCGCCTTGTGAATGGTCATGATTTGAATGGCTTCCTGTCCCGTCCCTGAGCTAAGACTTAAATTGTCTTTGTCTTGCTCCCATTGGGCCAGGAGCTGCCAAATTGTGGCCTGCGGACGTTTAGCGTATTGAAATACCCAGTCCATAAATTGGGTGACAAAAGCACTGTCGCTCAGTCCCCAACCGAATTGATTTAAGGCATAGGCAAAACGGTCGTAAAGCCCCATAGCCGCCATTTTATTGAGTGCGAAATCAATATCGAGCTCGGTCAATACGGCGTGAAATTCGACCAAGGCATCTTGGGTCATCCGACTCAAGAACGACATTCTGCTGCCTAGAGGTTTATGGGTGTCGAACAAGAAATTACCCAGACGCGCCCTTGGGCGCTTTTGATAAGGATTGGCACTGAGATACCCTAAATCAATCAGCGCCAAAACTACCGGGTTGTTTTGAATGAGCAAGGCCTCTTCTGAAACCACCGCAAAACCTCGCTCTGAAAGATAAGCCCCAATTTTTGAACATGTTTTATTGTCACGGGCCAAAACACAGAGTTCGCCAAGGCTGCGTCCGCGCTCGAGTTGCTCAGTGACAATCTGCTCGATGCGCGCAAAATACAGCTGGTCTTTGGAATCGTCCTCTTGATCCTTTTTGTCTAAAAATTCAATGGCGACAAATCCACTTTTTTTGTGATGAATATTTTGAGCATTGCCTTGGGCATAGAGTGCGGCATGGTCTTTTTTGGGGAGGTAGTCCGCTGCAAAAGTATAGAGCTCATTGTTAAACGAAACGATATCCTGATGGCTCCGGTAGTTCGTGTCTAAAGACACAATTTGTGGCGGTTGTAAATCAGGACTTTTCCCTAAAGCGAGGTCAATAAATTGTTCCGGGTGCCCCCCCCGCCAGCGGTAAATGGATTGTTTGGGGTCCCCCACGATCATTAGGCTGTGTTTTGGATTTTTGGGGTCTGCTTGGGCTAAATTATTCTGAATAAGCGGGAGCAAATTTTGCCATTGAAGCGACGAGGTGTCCTGAAATTCATCAATAAAATAATGGGTGAACCGCTCTCCTAAGCGTTCATAAATAAAAGGCGCAGGCTGGCTTTGAATTTCTTCACTCAGGAGTTTATTAAAATCACTGATCACCAGCGTATTATTTTCTTTTTTTATGCGCTCAAACTCTTTTTCAATGGCTTCGACCACCGTTAAGGGGACGAGTTGATTCAGGGTGTTTTTTAAGTGAATGCTCTGAATATACGCTTTGTGAATCTGGACCAGGGTCTCAACCACGGTGTCATAAAGATCATCCACGGCGGCCTTGACCTCTGCGGGGGCCGTTTTTTTGTAAAAGGTGGGGCGAGGTCCCAAAGCGGGGTCTGGCTCTAAGAGTTTTAGCAGCCATTTGCGCTCAAAATTTGGGGTTTGCTTAGGGTCAAGCACTTCTTGCATGACCTTGATAAAAGAACCATAAGACAGGTGTTCAAACAAAATCCCATGACTCTCACAAAGGTCTAATAGGGAACGTGCGAATTCACGCATTAGGGTATCGAGAATCTGCTTGCGTTCTCTTAGTTTTTGGGTAAATTCGATAAACTGCTCTAGAGGGATGTCTTTGAGCCGCGCCAGATAAGGGGCGTCGTTTTCTTGGACGATCATCCACGCCGTTTTGTTGAGGTCAAAGGCGATATCCCAAGATTTACTGTCCTCAGTTTTGTTCAAGGCAAAAGACACCAAGAGGTCTGTAATTTGCGGATCACGGCCCGCCTGGTCGATAAGGGCATCGACGGCCTCTGCGAGCAAGACGCCTGTCTCGAGACTCACCTCAAAATTACTGCTTAGCTTAAGATCTTTGGAAAAGGTTTTTAGCAGGCGATGATTGAATCGATCTATTGTTTCGACATGAAACTGAGCGTAGTGATGCAGTAAGTGGACCAAGACGTCTTGACTCTTGGCTTGTAACTGTGGCTGGGTCATATTGCTGCCCTTCAGGATCTCTTGGGCTAGATCCAGGACAGCCCCTTCAAATTCCCCTTTGGCAAAAGATTCAAGGGTATTCAGAATCCGATTTTTCATCTCGGCCACGGCCTTATTGGTAAAGGTAATGGCCAAAAGTTTTTTATAAGCGTCGTCGGTTTTGGCCTGTAAGATTTTGTCCAAAAAAGCAACCGTCAAGGCAAAAGTTTTGCCGCTGCCTGCAGAGGCGTTGTATACCCGAAAAGGCGCTTTGAAATTTTGTGTTTGGTTCATACTTGCGCCTCTAAGATACCATTAAGATTTTCTATAATTAAATAAACAGGAACAAATTCGGTAATGGCCCGTGCTGGGATATTATTGTTAAATTTGTCTCAGTTTTAAACCTTTAAATACAACAATTATGGCTTTTGAATTACCTTCTTTACCCTACGCGCACGATGCTTTGGAACCCAACATCGATGCCCGTACGATGGAAATACATCACGGAAAACACCACGCGGGCTACACGGCAAATTTAAATGCAGCTGTTTCTGGAACGGCGCTTGAAGGCCAAGATATAGAAACTATTTTACGCGGTTGCGACATGAATAACAAAGCGCTACGCAATAATGGTGGTGGTTACTACAATCACAATTTATTTTGGCAAGTTATGGGACCAAATGGCGGGGGTGCTCCTGAAGGGGCCTTGGCTGAGGCGATTGACACGGCCTTCGGAAGTTTTGACGCCTTCAAGGAGGCCTTTTCTCAAGCGGCCAAAACACAATTTGGCTCAGGATGGGCATGGCTTTGTGTTAAAGCAGATGGTTCATTAGACGTTTGTGCTACGGCCAATCAAGACAATCCACTTATGCCGGGAATCGGTTGTGGGGGC
>DDCS01000090.1 GCA_002335345.1 Flavobacteriaceae bacterium UBA2000
CCTCCTTTTATGGTATCATAAAACAATCGATAGATAGAATCCCCATCTCCTTGGTAGTTTTTTGCAGCATTGATTCCCCCTTGAGCGGCTATTGAGTGCGCGCGCCGCGGTGAATCTTGATAGCAAAACGTTTTCACATTGTATCCGAGCTCTGCCAAAGAAGCCGCTGCGCTTCCTCCTGCAAGCCCTGTTCCCACGACGATGACATCAAGATTTCTCTTATTTGCGGGGTTGACCAAATCGATCGATGTCTTGTGTTTGGTCCACTTTTCTGCTATCGGTCCCTGAGGGATTTTTGAGTCTAATGACATGTATCAGGCGTTTAGTGTGCGATTGGATTTAAATGATGATAAAGGGCAATAAATAAAAACCCTAGCGGGATAAATACCGCAAAAAATTTCGTGAATCCTTTGAGTCCCTTAGCGTATTTATTGTCGAACCCTACACTTTGGAACGAAGACGCAAAGCCATGCCATAAATGCAAGGCAAGCAAAACAAATGCCGTCGCATAAAGCCCAACGCGCACTGGGTTTTCGAATTTATGCACTGTTTCTAAATAATAACGAGTTGGGTCTTCCGGGTGCGACTCAATATATTTGTGCATTATTTCTGGCCACCAGAAATCGTAAAAATGGAGTCCTAAAAATGCCAAGACGACTGCGCCAGAAATAATCATATTTCGAGAGGCCCAACTGGCAGAAGCACCGCCCTTATACTGCACATAGCGCACGGAACGCGCACGGCGGTTTTGGATTTCTAATACAAATCCCATGATGAAGTGAAACACAACACCAAAAATTAAAATCGGTTGTAAAACCCCTTGAACCAAACCATTGGTTCCCATAAAATGAGACCACTGATTAAATACCTCAGGCGCCAAAACAGAAGTAATGTTGATGACAAAATGCTGGGTGAGAAAAACCACCAAAAACAGCCCTGATAAGGCCATGGCAAATTTGCGGGTTACTGAAGAGGAAAGTAGGCTCATATCTTCTTTTTCATTTAGTCCAGCAAAAGTAATGCCCAAAGCAATCATTAACAAACTTTGATCGAGGTTTTCGCCCAACCACAATAGCGATCATCTCCTTTTACTGGAATGTATTTCGAAATGATTTATTTACTCAATATTCAGGAGCACCGAACGGATTTGCCCGCCCGCACTGACCTCTAAAGTGTACGTGCCTTTGGGCAGAAATAGGGGCGCCCCCTCTTTATATGCAACCACTTGACCCGTCGCCTTTTTAAAGGCCTTTAATTGATCTGGATTTAGGGTCAAATCATTCGGCCAATGATTGTATCCTTGAGCGACCTGCACTGACTTCTCCCAAATGGCTTGTTTGCCAGAACCTTTTAAGCTGATGGTCGCCTGGCCCTGTTTTGGGCTAAAAAATTCAAGTGAAAAATCCGGCATTCTTGGTGCTGACCAATCGCTGTAGGACTTCCCCCAGCGATTTGAAAATCGCACGGACTTTGGCGTCAGAACAAAAAGTCCCTGAGCGCCTTGGGCGACATATTGCTGAATCGGGTTTAGATCTGCGATATATATTGAACGGCCATGAGTCCCGGCAACGAGCTCTGAAGCGGTTTCTTGCACGACCAAGTCATGGCAGGCGACTTTGGGCAATCCGCCATCAAAAAGCCCCCAGCTATCCCCGCGGTCCATACTGACATAAATACCATCATCCGTTCCTAAATACAATAAGCCGGCATGGGTGGGGTCTTCTCGAATTACGTTTACTGCGCCTAAAGGCAGTCCGTCACTCAATGACCGCCACGACTGACCATAATCCTCACTGACATAGACATATGGGGTGAAATCATCCCATCGGTATCCGTTCAGGGTGGCATAGATTCTCGAGGCTTCATGGGCCGAAGCAACCACACGAGTCACCCACAAATCTTGTGGCAATTCCGCGCTGATTGACTTCCACGTGACTCCCGAATCACGGGTTAAAGACACCAGACCATCATCACTTCCTACAACGAGCGTATTAAAATCAAAAGGGGATTCACTAATGGTGGTGAGTGTGCCATAGGAAACATTACCTTGTTTGGGCCCCTTGGTCAAATCGCCCGAGATCGCCGTCCAGGTATCGCCCTGATTAAAGCTACGGTGTAATTTTTGACTCCCTAAGTATAAGATGTCTTGATTGTGACTGCTCAAAAGAATTGGTGTTTGCCAATTAAAGCGATAAGGACGCTCGCCCAGACTGTGTTTGGGCTGAATATAGGTCTGCTTGTCCGTAGCCAAATTCAAACGGTAGTAATTACCGAATTGATACCCTGTAAAAACGACATTGTGATCGCGCTGGTCAATGGCGACTTGCATGCCATCCCCACCCATAATCATGGTATAGGGATATTGTCCTGATTGATGCCATCGAACACTCTCTACCGTTTTACTTGAACCTTTCCAAACGCCATTATCTTGAAGCCCACCGTAAACATTGTACGGGGCCTGATGGTCCACAGCCACGGCGTAGAACTGACCCACCGCGGGCGTATTGCACTTGATCCAATGCGCTCCATTGTCATAGCTAATGTTTAATCCCCCGTCATTACCGTTGATCAAATGGTCCGGTCGATTTGGATTAATCCACAAAGCGTGGTGATCCCCATGCATATTAGGCGCATCCAAACTGACAAAGCTCTGGCCTCCATCGTCCGAACGCAAAAGGGGCACACCGTAGATATAGACTGTATTGGCATCCTGAGGACGCACATGGATTTTTCCAAAATAATAGCCATAAGAATAATACAGATTATCCAAATAGCCCGTGTGGGTTTTTGCCCACGTTTTTCCACCATCATTACTTCGATATACTTCTGCGCCAATAACCGGAGTGTCGAATAATTGAGCATTTGAATCGAATAAATAATCCTTTAACGCCAGGGGTGTAATTTGACCCTTGGCCACCATAGTTTTTACCGAGGTCGCTGTGTAATCCTCTTGAAATGCATTATTGCGCAAAAAAGATTCGAGTTCTTGATCGGATAATTTGGCAAACTCAGAAGTACTCATCTGTTCAAAATCAGAAGCGTCCAGGCCCTGGCGCTCCGCTGCTGAGGACGGTCTATGATCTTGATTATCGACAATGGCATACACTGTATTTTCATCATAAACGGCAAGACCAATGCGACCGACGCCCTGACCCGTAGGGAATCCACTCTCCGCTGTGGTGACTAATTGCCATGTGTCTCCGGAATCAGTGCTTTTGTAAATCCCACTTTTTGAGCCACTGCCCACAAAGTGCCAAGCCTTTCGGTCTTTTTGCCAAGTTGCCGCATAAATTACCGAAGGCGCTCCGGGCTCAGAAGCCATTTCTATGACACCAGTATCTGAACCCACGAACAGGGTTTGTTTCCAGGACATCCCACCGTCTGTTGATTTGTAAACACCCCGCATCGGGTTTTCCGAGTAAAGATGTCCGGTAACCCCCACAATGACATGGTCTTGATTTTCAGGATCCAAAAGGATTCTACTGATGTGATGGCCGTCGACTAATCCCATCGATTGCCAGGTCTTACCGTGATCCTTTGATTTGAGCAGTCCAATTCCCGCATAAGATGACCTTGATGCATTGACCTCACCAGTCCCGACCCAAATGATCTTATTGTTCCAATCCACGGCCAAAGCCCCAACATTTTGAGTCATGCTATTGTCCAATACCGGATCAAAACTGGTCCCGTTATTTTTAGTATACCAGACGCCGCCACTGGCATAAGCCACATAGAATTCTGTTGGGTCATCGGGATTTACCGCTAAATCCACGACACGACCGCTCATGATTGTGGGACCCACATTACGCCAGGCCAAATTCTTTACTGAGGACTGCTTTTTTAGCGTCTGCTTTTGAATTAGCGCTGCTTGAATGTCTTGAGCAGAAGTAGCAGGAGTTTGCGCTAAAATTGTATTTAGCCCAAGTAATGCACAAAAAAGAAGGGAAAATTGTTTCATGGAAATAAATTTTTCAGTGTTGCTAATCTAATTAAAAATGACCTTCTAAGGCCCATTCTCGGCGTTAATTTCTGATGGACATCAGACGATAAAGGCAGTATTTTATCTATTTTTGAGGTTTCAAACAAAGTCGACTCATGAAATATCATCCAATAGACAAAAGCCTTTTTGAAACGAATCGCAAAAATTTTATGGCCCAAATGGCGCCTAAAAGTATTGCGGTATTTAACAGCAATGATCAATATCCGGTGAGTGCCGATACGCTTTTGCCTTTTGAGCAACACAGGGACCTATTTTACCTCAGTGGAGTCGATCAAGAAGAAAGCCTCTTGTTGTTATTTCCAGACGCCGTAGAACCGGAACATCGCGAGATCCTCTTCTTGCGTGAAACCAACGATCATATTGCTGTTTGGGAAGGGGCTAAATTGACCAAAGAAGCGGCCTATGGTACAAGCGGGATAAAAACCGTCTATTGGTTGGACGCCTTTGACCGGGTCTTTTTTCAACTCATGACACAGGCCAATACGATTTATTTCAATACCAATGAGCACTATCGTCAGTCGGTACAGACACAAACCAGAGAAGATCGATTCATTGAGCAAACCAAAAAGAAGTTCCCCGCGCACAGCTGGGCCAAAAGCAACCCGATTTTACAAAGGCTGCGCGGAGTAAAAGACCCTATTGAAATAGAACTCATAAAGCACGCTTGCGGGATTACGAACAAAGGATTTCGCCGTGTATTGGGCCTGCTAAAACCCGGTGTTTGGGAATACGAAATTGAGGCAGAATTCATTCATGAGTTTATCAGAAATCGCTCCAAGGGCTTTGCTTATACCCCCATTATCGCCAGTGGATCAAACAATAATGTCCTGCACTACATAGAGAACAACAAACAGTGTCAGGACGGGGACTTACTGCTGCTCGATGTAGGCGCTGAATACGCGAACTACAGCAGCGATATGACCCGAACCATTCCGGTTAATGGTCGCTTTACAAAGCGTCAAAAAGAGGTCTACAATGCCGTCTTAAAAGTCAAGGATGAGGCCACCAAACTGCTCGTGCCCGGAGCCTATTGGAAGGCGTATCACGTGGAGGTCGGTAAACTCATGACCAGTGCTCTTTTGGATTTAGGTCTTTTGGATAAAGCAGACGTCCAAAACGAAAATCCAGAGCAACCGGCCTACAAAAAATACTTTATGCATGGGACCAGCCACCATATGGGTCTGGATACGCATGACTATGGGTTACTCTTTGAGCCCATCACCGAAAATATGGTCTTTACCGTAGAGCCCGGAATTTATCTGCCCGATGAAGGTTTTGGTATTCGCCTTGAAGATGACGTCGTGGTTCAACCACAGGGCGACCCGATTAATCTTATGGCCGACATTCCGATAGACGCCGACGAAATTGAAAGCTTAATGAATTCTTAGATTGCGTTAAGCCAGAGTTTAATTGTGTTACGCTATCAGATCAACGGACAAGGACCGGCCTTATTTTTTTTGCATGGGTTTTTAGAAGACGCAGAGATTTGGGATGCGTTGATTGGTCCGCTTAGCCTGAATTACACCTGCATTCAAATTGATTTACCCGGATACGGAACCAATACAGACTCATTATTTCCCGATCAATTGGCTGAAATAAGTCATGCCCTTGAACACCTCCGAGAAAAACTGTCCCTTAATTCCTTCAGTATCGTCGGCCATTCGATGGGCGTGTATATCGGACTCGCCTGGCTGGAATTGGCCAAAATTCAACCTCGAGCTTTTGTGGCGGTAAACGGCAGTGTTTATCGCGATAACCCTGAACGCCTGATTGAGCGCAAACGCAGTATATCGCTCATTCAGCGCCATAAAGACGCCTATGTTAAAATGGCCATAAAAGGCTTGTTTTTACAAGAGCAATTGACCCTGTACTTCGACGAAATCGCACAACTCACTACGCGGGCCCTGAAAGTGCCAAAATTAACCCTTACGCAAAGTATTCGGGCGATGAGCACTCGCGTGGATCATCGACAAACATTAAAGAATTTTTTGGGCCATAAACACCTTGTCGCCGGCGATCAAGACCCGTTATTTCCTAGAGCCCTCAGCCAAGATATGGCCTTAAACACAGGGGCCAAACTGCACACTTATTCAGGCAGTCATATGGGTTGGTTAGAGGCCCCGGAACTAATCTTGACTATCTTGGGAAGCGAGCGGATCCCATCCGCGAGCAATTAAGGGAATCTTCGTTTGTGCTCGAGTCATTAAGTGTACCCCTTCTCGCTCATGAGTCATATGACCGATCACCGTGAAATTAGGATTTCCTTTAAGGGCAGGGTAATCGTTCTGAGCTAGGGTAAAAAGCAATTCATAATCTTCTCCGCCATTGAGCGCTATGGTCGTACTGTCCATATTAAATTCTTCACAAGTGCTAATAACTTGCGGATCTAAGGGAATGTGTTCCTCATAAATTACAGCGCCTAATTTAGAGGCTTTGGTTAGATGAATTGTTTCTGAAGACAGGCCGTCACTAACATCGATCATTGATGTGGGCTGAATGCCTAGATCGTTCAACAATCCAATGACATCTATTCTCGCTTCGGGTTTGAGCTGACGCTCTACGAGATAAGTGTAGGGGGTAAGATCTGGTTGATTGTTTGGATTAACTTGAAAAACCTGCTTTTCGCGCTCAAGGACCTGTAGGCCCAGATATGCCGCCCCAAGATCTCCAGAAACAACGAGCAAATCGTTTTCTTTGGCGCCACTTCTTTTAACGACGTTCGACGGTTTTACAACCCCGATCGCCGTGACACTAATAATGAGTCCTGTTGTCGAGGAGGTGGTGTCTCCGCCGATTAAATCCACTTTATAAACATTACAGGCCATCGCAATACCGGAGTACAAATCTTCCAAAGCCTCTAATGGGAAACGATTCGAAACGGCAATGGAAACCGTGATTTGTCTTGGCGCGGCATTCATCGCGCACAGATCACTTAAATTAACCGCTACTGCCTTGTATCCCAAATGCTTTAGGGGCATGTAGGCCAAATCAAAATGGATGTTTTCAATGAGCAAGTCAGTGGTCACCACCTGCTGATGTCCCGCTGCGGTTTTAATCAGTGCGGCGTCGTCTCCAACACCGAGAACAGTGGTTTTGTGATGTATTTTAAAAGACGCCGTAAGATGCTCAATTAAGGGAAACTCTCCGATTGCAGACAATGGCGTGCGGGATTCTTCTTTAGGGCCAAACATAGGTATGGTTTAAGGGACAAAGGTAATCAATAGGATGTTTAATGCCTCTAAGCCACAGGCAGTAACTGACATTTATCATAACGCATTAACACAATAGTTAACATTATTTCGTTAGTTTTACCCGCAAATTATTCTTACTCAACTCAAACTTTTACAATGCGTCTATACACAACCCTTACGTTTATTTTAATGTCTTATGTGGTTATCGCCCAACCGTGTTCCGCAGGAATGGCAGGAGGATACCCCTGCGATGGCTATGACCTCTTATCTCATATCCCGCTTTCTACCTTTAATGCGGGTTCAGCCAATGACTCTTGGGGTTGGACAGACCCACAAACCGGAAAGGAATACTCCTTGGTCGGCCTGAACAATGGAACGGCATTTGTCGACACCAGTGATCCAGTAAATCCAATTTATCTGGGAAAATTACCCACGCATACTCAATCCAGTTTGTGGCGCGACATTAAAGTGTATAACAATCATGCTTTCGTGGTGAGTGAAGCGAGTGGCCATGGGATGCAAGTCTTTGACCTAACACGTTTACGAAACGTGAGCAACCCGCCTGCAACCTTTACAGAAGACGCCCATTTTGACAACTTTGGGAGTGCACACAATATCGTGATCAATGAGGCAACAGGTTATGCCTATGCTGTTGGCGCGAACACTTATAGTGGTGGGGCACATTTTATTAATATTCAGGATCCTTTAAATCCAGTGGACGAAGGTGGCTATTCGGGAAGTGGTTACACCCATGATGCTCAAGTGGTCATTTACAATGGCCCAGACTCGGATTATCAAGGTCAAGAATTGTATTTCGGGAATAATGAAGATCGGGCAGTGGTTGTCGATGTAACAGACAAAGCGAATCCTGTATTTATTTCTGATTTTAACTACAGTAATGTGGATTATACCCACCAAGGTTGGTTAACGACAGACCAACGATATTTTATTATTGGGGATGAATTAGACGAGAGTAGTTTCGGATTTAACACGCGCTCGATCATCGCAGATTATTCCGATCTGGACAATCCCGTTTTTCACGACGAGTATTTTGGAACCACTGCGGCTATTGATCACAACGGTTATGTCGTGGGCAATAAATATTATTTATCAAGTTACACAGCCGGAATGCGTGTGATCGATATAAGTGGGATTGCAACCCCCGGGAGTCTCAATGAGTCTGGGTACTTTGATAGCTTTCCGAGCAATAACAATACGAGTTTCAGTGGTGTATGGAATGTATATCCGTTTTTCAGCAGCGGAAACATTAATATCAATGATATAGACAACGGATTCTTTATGGTTCGTGCGTCGGTTAGCGGTACAGACACGACACCACCTGTCGCTGTGTGTGCTCCATATACAGCAACTCTAGATACCGCTGGAAATGTCACCATTACTGGAAGCAATGTAGACGGTGGTTCCAGTGACAATAGTGGTTTTTATTCAACTACGGTAAGCCCAAATATTTTTAGCTGTGCGGATGTTGGCGCTCCGATAACCGTTACCCTTACCGTGTCTGATGTTGCTGGAAATTCCAGTACGTGTACCACTGAAGTTATTGTCGTTGACAACAGCCTTCCGACAATCAGTTGTCCTGGAGATATGACTGATAATCCCGAACCTGGATCTAGTTTTTTCACCATGCCAAACTATATTTCCGCAGGGGGTGTAGTGGCCGCAGATAATTGTGATGTCGTAAGTCTTACGCAAACGCCACCAGCTGGAGCACAGCTGTCTTTGGGGTCGTATACCATCGTTTTTGAGGCCACAGATCCTTCAGGAAATACAAACAGCTGTAGTTTTGCTTTAACTGTTGAAGAATTAGGGGTCAATGACTATTTCGCGCAAGGATTGAGTATGAGCCCAAATCCAGCCAGTGATTTTGTTCGCCTAAGTTCAACCAATGGAACTATTGATCAAATTCAATTATATTCCATTACGGGAAAAACCATCGACCAAGGGTTTTCAATCACCACTGAAGGTGCTGATTTTAATGTCGCTGGACTTCAGGCAGGAATTTACTTTGTCACCATCAACAACACGGTCACTAAAAAATTAATCGTTCGCTAACAACCCACCCACGACCAAAACTAACAGTATGAAAAAATTCAGTTTTATTATCGCCTTGCTCTCCTCAGCCACAATGATGGCGCAATTTCCTTGTGACGGTGGAAGTTCATTTGGATTCCCATGTGAGGGTTACTTTATGCAATCTAAACTCTATTTATCTCAAATGTCCGCAGGTGACGGGAATGATTCATGGGGCTGGACTGATCCTACTAATGGCAAAGAATATGCCTTAGTCGGTCTCGATAATGGAACGGCGTTTATTGATATTTCTGACCCTGTTAACGTGGTTTACTTAGGGAAACTCCCCACCCATACTTCTCCGAGTATCTGGAGAGACATCAAAGTGTATAACAATTATGCCTTTATCGTCAGTGAAGCTGGGGGACACGGGATGCAAGTCTTTGATTTGACCCGCCTTCGCAACGTGGCTAACCCGCCTGAGACGTTTACAGAAGATGCGCATTACAATGCCTTTGGCAGCGCCCACAATATCGTAATCAATGAAGAAACAGGCTTTGCCTATGCCGTTGGAACGGGCACCTATAATGGGGGGGCACATTTCATCAATATCACAAACCCATTGAACCCAACCCCTGCTGGGGGTTATTCTGATAGTGGATACACCCACGATGCTCAAGTCATTATTTACGACGGCCCCGATGCCGATTATCAAGGACAGGAAATCTATGTAGGGAGCAACGAAAATCAAGTGGTTATCGTGAACGTTACCAATAAGAATAATCCACAGCTTATTTCTACAATAAACTATGGCAGTGTAGATTACACGCACCAAAGTTGGCTAACCGAAGACAGAAGCTTTTTGCTCATCGGAGACGAGCTCGATGAAAATGCTTTTGGATTCAATACCCGTACCATTGTCGCCAATGTTGCGGACTTAGACAATCCGTTTTATTTCTTTCAATATTTTGGTAATATCGCCTCAATTGATCACAATGGTTATGTAAAAGGAGATCGCTATTACCTGGCGAACTATAGTGGCGGTATGCGTGTTATCGATATTTCCAATATTGCCAACCAGCAAATGACAGAGATAGGCTATTTTGATACCTTCCCAGCAAACGACAATGTAAACTTTAACGGGACTTGGAATGTTTATCCCTATTTCGCGAGTGGGAATATCGTGATTTCGGGAGAAGGAGGATTCACTTTGGTAAAATCAGAAAATTTTGGTTTGGAAGATCAGGACATTCAAGCATTTACCCTGAGCCCGAACCCCGCAAATGACTTTGTTGTATTGCGCAGTCCCAGCACCCCGATAAATTCAATCGTGGTGCATAATCTTTTAGGGCAGGAAGTGCTCTCTTTAAATGGTTTTGATCAGCAAGAATTTAATCTAGATATCAGTCATTTGAATTCAGGGGTCTATATGATCACGATCAATAACCTGCAAACGCTAAAGCTCGTGGCAGAATAACTTTTTATCCAAATTTGTCCCACTTATGAAACGGTTTCTAACCTCATCAATTTTCTCATATCTAATCCTGGGAGGGGTGGTGATAGGCTGTAAATCAGACGACGAAACACCCATTATTACTAATCCTCCAGCAGAATTCAACGGGACCCTAGCCTGGGTTGAAAGCTTTGGCGGCAGTGGGATTGACCAAGCCACAGGAGTGATAAGCACAGACGATGGTGCCTTTATGGTCGTTGGCTCTACCTATAGCAATGACGGGCACTTTACCGGCTTAAAATCAACCACAGATGCCGACTATTTTTTAATGCGCGTGCGCCCAGATGGTGGTGTAGATTGGACTAAGGTTTATGGTGGTGACGATGATGAATTAGCTACAGGAATTACGAAAACCAGTGATGGCGGATATGTGCTTGTCGGTTACAGCAGAAGCGATAACTGTTTTACGGGAAGTAACGGTGGTTTTCACGACTACTACATACTAAAGGTTGACGCGCAGGGCAACGAAATTTGGTGTCAAAATTTTGGCTACCCGGGGAGTGATCAAGCCCAAAATATTATTGAAACTAGAGAAGGTGACCTTATGGTGACTGGGTTCTTTGATGTTTCAGCCAGTGGCGGCCAAGGGAATGACGACAGAGAAAATGCAGGAACACTTCATGGCGTTGGCGAATACTGGGGGATCAAACTCGACGCAGATGGGCAATTCTTTTGGAAGCGCTACTTTGGCGGAAGCAATAATGATCGCAGCTATAATGTCATGCAAACCAATGATGGCGGCTTCGTAATTATTGGCGCTTCAGAAAGTGATGACTTTGACATTACCGACAGTAGAGGCAGTTATGATTATTGGGCTGTAAAACTCAGCGCTGAAGGTGATTTAGAGTGGACCAGGTCATTTGGTGGAAGTGAAATTGATATTGCTTACGATATAGCCACAACGCTCGACGGAAATTTTCTGATTGTCGGAGATGCCCGCAGCAATGATCAAGATGTCAGCACTAACTACGGCAA
>DDCS01000028.1 GCA_002335345.1 Flavobacteriaceae bacterium UBA2000
AAATCAAAATCAAAATCAAAATCCAAACCAAAATCCACAGAACGATCAAAACCAAAAATCAGGTAATGAACAAGACAGTGGAAACGGCGTGTCAAAAGACAACAACCACAACAAAAACAACAATAACCCCCGCCAGGGAAATCATAACAAGAACAAACGTCCTGATCATCAAGACAAAAACAACGGCAATCGCGATACCAGAAATCGTTACAGAGAACCGGATTACGAATTCGATGGGATTATAGAGAGTGAAGGGGTCTTAGACATCATGCAAGATGGCTATGGATTTTTGCGTTCGAGTGATTATCACTACTTGTCTTCTCCCGACGATATTTATGTTTCCCAAAGCCAAATTCGTTTATTTGGTCTCAAAACAGGAGATACCGTCCTGGGCGAAGTAAGACCACCAAAAGAGGGGGAAAAATATTTCCCTTTAATTAAGGTCAATAAAATAAATGGACTCAGTCCAAATGTAGTGCGTGACCGTGTTTCGTTTGAACATTTGACTCCCCTGTTTCCGAATGAAAAATTTAACCTTGCAGACAAACAAAGCACAGTTTCCACCAGGATAATTGATTTGTTTGCCCCTATCGGTAAAGGACAAAGGGGAATGATTGTGGCTCAGCCAAAAACGGGTAAAACCATGCTGTTAAAGGAAATTGCCAATGCCATTGCGGCCAATCACCCTGAGGTCTATCAAATTATTTTACTCATTGATGAACGTCCGGAAGAAGTTACGGATATGCAACGCAATGTTAAAGGTGAGGTGGTCGCCTCTACCTTTGATAAAGAAGCCTCTGAACACGTTCGTGTAGCCAATATCGTCATCGATAAGGCCAAGCGATTAGTCGAATGCGGACACGATGTAGTGATCCTTCTCGACTCAATTACACGACTGGCCCGTGCTTATAACACAGTACAACCAGCCAGTGGTAAAATTCTCTCTGGAGGGGTCGACGCGAATGCGCTGCACAAACCAAAACGATTCTTTGGGGCCGCGCGTAACATTGAAAATGGTGGCTCGTTGAGTATTATCGCCACAGCCCTAACCGAGACGGGTTCTAAAATGGACGAAGTAATTTTTGAAGAATTTAAAGGAACAGGTAACATGGAATTACAACTCGATCGCAAGATTTCTAATCGACGTATTTTTCCTGCCATCGACCTTACCTCTTCAAGCACGCGTCGCGATGACATGCTCTTAGACGAAAAAGTCATTCAACGCATGTGGGTCATGCGCAAGTACTTGGCAGATATGAATCCTGTTGAAGCGATGGAATTCATTAATGACCGCATCAAGCAAACCCGCAACAATGAAGAGTTCCTTATTTCTATGAACGGTTAAGGTTAAAGGAATTCTGTTATTAAACGCTTAGCGCTACTTTTTTAGCAGTATCTACGTTACCTTATTCTATGGATTGAATGTAAAAAGGCGCCCGTAAACGGGCGCCTTTTTTTTTTGGTCCTATGCAGTGAATAATGCTTATTTTTATAACAAATAGCTGACCTATGCACCGTAATACTTCTCCTTTTTCTTTGATCATTTTATCGACCTTTGTTGCGTTTATTGGGCTTTTTACAGGCTGTCAAAGCCCAACCAAAAGTGAAAATGAGTGGCGTACGGTTTTTGAAATCTCTCAAGGAAAAGAAACGGGAACTTACCCCGAGGTTATCCAATATTATCAGGAATTATGCGACCATTTTGACAACCTCAGCATACATCAAGGCGACACTACGGACAGTGGAAGACCACTACATGTAGTAATTTATCAGCCTGCAGGCAGTCCTAAGATTGAACAAAACAAGCCGCCAGACCTCCCTGTAATTTTAATAAACAACGGAATCCATCCAGGAGAAAGCGATGGCATTGATGCCAGCATGATGCTGCTGCGCGATTGGGCTTTGAATCCTGAAAAAGGTCCTCAAAATTTTGCTGTAGCCATTATTCCGGTTTACAATATTGGTGGGGCACTCAATCGAAACAGTTTTAGCAGAACAAATCAAAACGGACCACGGGCTTATGGTTTTCGTGGGAACGCTCAAAACTATGATCTGAACCGAGATTTTATAAAGGCCGATACCAGAAATGCCTTAGCCTTTAGTCAATTATTTCAATGGTTGCGCCCTTTGGCCTTTGTCGACACTCATGTCAGTAACGGAGCAGATTATCAGTATGTTTTGACCCATTTAATGACCCAGCATGACAAACTCTCCGGAGCCCAAGGCAAATTTTTACAAAACCAATTTACCCCAGCGCTTGAACAAGCACTTGCCGCTCAATCCTGGCCGATTACCCCCTACGTCAATGTATTTAACCGCAGCCCTGAAACAGGATTTGAGCAATTTATTGACCACCCCCGCTATTCGACGGGCTACACCACTTTATTCAATACCTTGGGGATGATGGTCGAAACCCATATGCTCAAAGATTACAAGTCACGGGTGGAAGGAACCTACGCGCTTCTGCAAACCTTCACTGAACTTTGTGAGCAATACCATTTAGAACTCGAGCAGGGTTATGTCGCCAATCAAAACTTGTATCACCCGCTGGACAAATACCCCTTAAATTGGCGTATCGACACCACGCAGAGCCGCCCCATTGAATTCCTAGGCTACGCCGCAGAATATCTGCCCAGTGCCCTTACAGGACAAAATAGGCTTAAGTACAATCGCACGGCACCCTACAAAAAGAATATTCCTTATTTTGATACTTATCGTCCTACGGATTCTGTAATCATTCCGCGCTACTATGGAATTCCTAGAACCTATCACCGAGTCATTGAGCGTTTAAAAAGCAACCAGATTAAGCTTGTTGAATTAAAACAAGAGCTCATAACAGAGGCTGAGGTCTATCATATACAAGATTTCAAAACCCGCACGAGCGCCTACGAAGGACATTACCTTCATTACAATACCCAAGTATCGACAAGCCTTGAACGAATAGGGCTTAGTGCCGGAGACTACTTAATCCCAGTGGATCAATTCGGCTTGCGCTATATTCTGGAAACCTTGGAACCTCAAGCCATTGATTCATTTTTCAATTGGAATTTCTTTGATACTATACTGCAACAAAAAGAAGGTTTTTCGCCTTACGTATGGGAAGATCTGGCCCTTGAAATTCTTAAAAGCAACCCAGAATTAAAAGCAGAATTTGAGGCGTATAAATCTAAACACAGTGATTTTGCTCAAAATGCTTATGCTCAATTAGACTGGCTGCACAAACGCTCTGTACATTACGAAAAAGAACACCTACGCTACCCCGTGGTTCGCCTCCTCGGTGAGGTAGTGCTCGGGGAAGACTAGTTTTATGTTCTCATAACTCTTGCGCAAAGCCTTTTTGGATTGCTTAAAGGTCTTCCATTTTGCCTTTTTGATACCTTCATTTTTTTGAGGTTTTAAAGGACCCGCATAATCCGTTGTCATCTCATACCAGTAGGTTACTTTGAGTTTGTAGGTTCCATTGCGTTTAAAGACGTGGTAGGTGGTTTTTAAAAATTGAGAAATTTTTAAATCACGAACCCCGGTTTCCTCTTCGACCTCTCGAATCGCGGCCTGTTCTAGGGCTTCATCCGCCTCAACATGCCCCTTTGGTAGGTCCCATTTATCATTTCTGTAAATAAACAACACTTCATCGCGATCATTTTTAACCAATCCGCCCGCAGCAATAACAAAAGGGAGTTTCCTTTTTAAATACCATTCTATTTTCTCGACATTTTTATGATACAAATGCACATGAGTGAGACGTCCCTTATTCAAGGCCTTAATAATCGGCTTTAGGTCTGTAGTGCGCAGGGGAAAGGTCTGGTAGGGCGCTCCTAGAGATTGTTCTGTGCTTACAATAATAGGACGGTCTTTGACAAAAACTTTATACATTTGCACCATGATATTACACAAGGAAACAGCGCAGAAGACTGCGGAACTATTGTTGCAAATTAATGCAATTAAATTACAACCGCAAAACCCTTTTACTTGGGCTTCGGGTTGGCACGCTCCGATTTATTGTGACAATAGAATTACGTTGTCTTATCCCGCGATTCGCAATTTTATTAGGGAACACATCGCCAATCAAATTGAGGAAATTTACGGCAAGCCTGACGTCATCGCAGGAGTGGCTACTGGTGCCATTGGTATCGGTGCCTTAGTGGCCGATTATTTAAACTTGCCCTTTTGCTATGTGCGTCCTGAAGCCAAGTCGCACGGACGACAAAATAAAATTGAAGGCCTGATTGAATCTGGTCAAAGTGTGGTTGTCGTAGAAGATCTAATTTCTACGGGCGGGAGCAGTCTTAAGGCTGTCGAAGCTTTGCGTGAATCGGGGGCCATAGTCAAGGGAATGGTCGCTATTTTTACCTATGGTTTTCCCGTGGCTTCAGAAAATTTTGACAACGCTGGAGTTCAACTGAACACCTTGAGTGATTATAGCCACTTGCTCATTCAGGCTGAAAAATCGAGCTACATTACAAATAAGCAGGCTGATGTTTTGGCCCAATGGCGCGAAAACCCAAGTACTTGGTCGCTTTAACCCCTATTTTCTCAGGACCCAAATCAAAACGCATTATGGAAATTACCGGATCAAAAATTACAATCAACAAGACCGCAGAAGAAGTTTTCAATTTTTTGAGTGAGGTCCGTAATTTTGAAAGTCTCATGCCTGAAAACATTGATAAATTTCAAGTCCTGAGTGAAAACGGATTTCTCTTTGCGCTAAAAGGGATGCCCGAAATTGCTTTAGAAAAAAAATCAGAACAAGCCCCAAATCAGCTGGTTCTTGGGGCAAAAAGTGATAAGCTCCCCTTTACCCTTACCGGGAATATCCAGCAAGAAGGGCCCAATCAATGTGTGGTGCAACTTCATTTTGCAGGAGACTTCAATCCCATGATGGCGATGATGATCAAGGGGCCCATCACCAAATTTATAGACACGTTAAGCGAAGGCTTAGGGAAAATATAGAGTGGTCAAGACTCCGTTAAGATGAGCTTCACTGTCCCTAAAGCATAAGTTTCGAGTCCATTTTCGGTTTTTATTAAAAGCCCGCCGCATTGGGCAACCCCTTGAATACACCCGGTGAAGACCCGCTGCTGGTCATCTTCAAATTTTGAGAGGATATCTTTGCGAAATAAAGAACGGTTAAACTCTGCCAAATCAGTCAAGAAATTATTTTGGTGTATGGTCCCACAGGCTTGATTTATTGCTTGAATCAAGCCCTGGGCAAGTCGATCGAGATCTGTATTTTTTCCTAAAACTTGAGCAAGAGAAGCTGCGTGTGGCCATTGGGGTATTGCGCTATTGTTGACATTCACTCCGACGCCAAAGATCGAACTTTGTAGACGCCCTTTAAACTGATGCTCGATTAAAAGGCCAGCTACTTTCTTGCCATCTGCCATAATGTCGTTAGGCCACTTTATATGCCAGGTCGCTGTTCCCAATTCTCGTAACACGGCAAAGACGCTTTGGGTGATGACCCATTGCAGGTGAAATGGACTGGGTTGATCGGAGGCATTCCATATCTTCAAAACACTAATTGCCAGGCTTTTATCTTTTTCAAAATACCAATCCGCCCCGCGCTGACCACGTCCCTGAGTTTGATTCAAAGTACGCACGGCCGTACCGTCCTGGACCACCCCTTGTCGCAACATTAATTTTAAATAGTCATTTGTAGACTCGGTGGCATCAATTTTGATTTGTATCACCTAAATAAATTTGCGGTTAAACTAAGGATTGAAATCGTTTCGAGAAGTAAAAAAGTAATAAATTTGTACAAACTACCATTTAATGCAGAAAAATCAAGCCGACGCTGACCAAATCGTATCGGAAATAATTAAAGGAATCGAAGAGGTCAAGGGCCAAGAAATCCAAATTCTGGATTTACGCGACATTGAAAACACAGTTTGTGATTATTTTGTCATCTGCAGTGGTACTTCGAACACCCAAGTTAACGCCATCGTCAATTCAGTTCAAAAACTCGTCAGCAAGAGTCTCAAAGAGAAACCTTGGCACGTTGAAGGCAGTGATAATGCAGAGTGGGTCTTGATGGACTATGTGCATGTGGTGGTGCATGTGTTTCAAAAACACATACGCGAATTTTACGATATCGAGGGGTTATGGGGTGATGCCAAAAGTGTATCCATAGAAACCGCCTATTAAATTCATTAAAGGCAAATGTCAAAAGAAAAAAAACCAGAGCTTAAGCGACCCAAAATAAATTCATACTGGATTTACATTGCAATTTTTGTAATGTTTATGGGACTCAATATTTTTGGCGGCGGGAATTTATCCGATCCCATAAGTACGAGCCAAGTTGAATTCCAATCTTATCTGAAAAATGGTGATGTCGAAAAAGTAGAAATTATCAACCGAAAACTCGCCCGGGTCTACCTTACTGAAGAAGCCCGAAGCAATAGTATTCACGCCAACAAATTTAAAGACCGGATCATAAAACCCGGGCCAAATGATGCGGCCTATCAGTTTGAGTTTGGCGATCTTCAAAATTTTGAAAACAGTCTCAACACCATTAAGACAGAAAATGGCCTCAATACCAAGGTCGTGTGGAATACAGAAACGAATCTTTGGGCTGAGTTTTTACCCTCAATACTGTTTTTTGCCCTGATTATTGGGGTTTGGTTGTTTATTATGCGCCGTATGTCGGGTGGAGGCGCCGGAGGTGCTGGAGGTCAGATTTTTAATATAGGTAAGAGTAAAGCCCGCTTGTTTGATGAAAAAACAGACATTAAAACCACCTTCAAAGATGTTGCGGGACTCGAAGGCGCTAAAGAAGAAGTTCAAGAGATCGTAGATTTCTTAAAACATCCCGAGAAATATACGGCGCTCGGAGGTAAAATCCCAAAAGGGGCGCTTTTAGTTGGGTCACCAGGAACGGGTAAAACCTTATTGGCAAAAGCCGTCGCTGGTGAGGCCAAAGTGCCATTTTTCTCTTTGTCAGGATCGGATTTTGTCGAGATGTTCGTCGGGGTTGGGGCGTCAAGGGTGCGTGATCTTTTTAAACAAGCCAAAGAAAAATCTCCAGCGATAATATTTATCGATGAAATTGATGCCATAGGTCGTGCGCGGGGTAAGAGTAATTTTTCGGGCTCGAATGATGAGCGTGAAAACACCCTGAATCAATTACTTACGGAAATGGATGGTTTCGGCACCAATACCAATGTTATTGTACTGGCCGCAACCAACCGCGCTGATGTGCTGGACAAGGCCTTGATGCGCGCTGGGCGTTTTGACCGTCAAATTTATGTGGACCTACCCGATGTCCGCGAACGCAAAGAAATATTTGAAGTGCACCTGCGTCCCATCAAAAAAGATGACACGGTAGACATGGACTTTTTGTCCAAGCAAACGCCCGGATTCTCTGGAGCTGATATTGCCAATGTTTGTAACGAAGCAGCTTTGATTGCAGCACGCCAAGGCAAGAAGATGGTGGGCAAACAAGATTTCCTAGATGCTGTAGACCGCATCGTGGGTGGACTTGAAAAGAAAAACAAAATCATCACTGCAGACGAGAAAAAGGCGATCGCTTTTCACGAGGCCGGTCATGCTACAGTGAGTTGGATGCTGGAACACGCAGCACCCTTAGTTAAGGTAACTATTGTCCCTCGTGGACAATCTTTGGGAGCCGCCTGGTATCTTCCAGAAGAACGACTGATCGTTCGTCCGGACCAAATGCTCGATGAAATGTGCGCCACCATGGGAGGCCGCGCCGCTGAAAAAGTAATTTTCGACAAAATATCCACGGGCGCTTTGAGTGACCTCGAAAAAGTTACCAAACAAGCCCGGGCTATGGTAACGATTTATGGTTTAAATGATAAAATAGGAAATTTAACCTATTACGATTCTTCGGGACAAACCGACTATAACTTTAGCAAACCATACAGTGAGAAAACCGCTGAAATGATTGATCAAGAGATTTCACAAATTGTGGAAACTCAGTATCAAAGAGCGATCACTTTATTAGAGGAACACAAAGACAAACTCACTGAATTGGCTACCGAATTATTAGAAAAAGAGGTGATTTTCAAAGAAAGCCTCGAGCGCATTTTTGGGCCGCGTCCATTTGCGGTTCCAGAACCTGCTGAACCCCCTAAGACCAAAGAGGACCACACATTGAATGATCCCGAATCAACTCAGGAGGAAACAAGCCCAGATACAAATGCGGTTGCGCCCTCTGACTCCGATAAAACAGAAGAGGAATAGAGCGATCACTCAGCCCCCTACGGCGTCCAAATTAATCTTGTCTTTAGGCATCAATCTTTATGTTGATGCCTAAGACTTTTGCTTTAAGTTTTCATATATTTGAATAGGCAGTTTGAATTCAAAATTTATTGATGGGTCTATTCAAGAGACTACTTGGGAAAAAAAGCAAAAGCGACGACAAGGCACCGTCTAAGGAGCGTAGTAAATATTTCCCAGAACAAGACTTGCCTACGGATGAAAAATTCACCCGAAACTTCAGTAAAAAAGGAGGTAAATTTCTTTATTGCCTCAATTGGGAAGAAGTCGCAGAGGCCTTTGACAATATTCTACTAGAAAACGATTGGTACGAACAAGAGGTATTTTGCATGGATTCTGCCTTAATCAAGAAGTTTGATGGATACAACCTCAATTTTTCGCAATCGGATAAATCCTGTTTTGTGCTTTCGCAATGCGAGTCTCTAGTGGCCAGTAACGGGGCTATTCTTCTTTGCTCCAATCAAATAAAAGAGAAAAAGCTCAGTGAACTCCCTGCCAACATCATCATTTTTGCCACAACAAGTCAACTCGTTGAAACCATTAGCGAGGGACTTCATTTGATCAAGAGCAGAAGTAATAAATCCATACCCACCAATATTACCACCATACAAGACTTTGAAACGGGCGACGAAAAAGATTTTATGAGTTACGGAAGTAGCACAAAAAACTTATATTTGCTCTTAATGGAGAATTTGTAAAACGGCGCATAGACTCGGTTTAAGCGGGAACTTTTACAATGTGAGCAAAGCATTCTAACCAACCAAATATGAGAGAGCTCTTAGTGCGTACCATTTCTGGTTTGATCTACATGACGTTGATTCTCTTCGCCATGTATGCCGATGCTCAATATTATTTATTACTCACCGCCTGTTTCGGACTCCTTACTTTATTTGAGTTTCAACGTTTAGTCCAAATTAAAAGCCTCCTGCCTTACGCCATTTTTGTCCTTTTGTTTGTAGGCATTCATCAGGATATTTTTCCTGAATGGATGGATTTAGTCATCGGGGTTCTAGGCGTGCTAATGAACACCTATTTAATCCTGAATTTACTCGAATTCATGTCGCATCAGCGCTTAGAACGCAAGTATATTTTAATGGTGTTTTACATCATGATCGGTGTGATTACCATGGGGCTCATCCCTCAAATAAGCGGCGATTATGACATGAATCTAATTGCCGGTGTCTTTATATTAATTTGGGTGAACGACAGTATGGCCTACTTAGTGGGGGTTAACTTTGGTCGACATAAACTCTTAGAACATATTTCGCCAAAAAAGACTGTCGAAGGGACGCTAGGGGGCGTGATCGGCGCCTTGATCGCAGCAGGAATCATGGCCCAATATTTCGACGGACAAAGTCTTCGGTTGTGGCTTATTCTCGCCTTATTGATCTCTGTTTTTGGGACACTTGGAGATTTAGTTCAATCAAAATTCAAAAGAAAGGCCCAAGTCAAGGACAGTGGTGCCCTATTGCCTGGCCATGGCGGCATATACGACCGTCTGGATAGCATTATTTTCGTCAGTCCATTTGTTTACTGTTTGCTTCAAATTACCGCCTATGTTTCATAAAGAGGGTTATCGCATTATCGCTGTTACATTTATCGTTGTCGCGGTTATTTTTTTGTCGGCACATTACTTTATAAATACCGCTTGGCTAACCTATAGTTTATGGAGTATTGGCTTTGTGTTTTTGGCCTTGATCTTACAGTTCTTTCGCAATCCAAAACGTAATTTCATTCCCAATGACAAACGTGTACTCTCACCAGTAGATGGCAAAGTCGTCGTGATTGAAGAAGTTTTCGAGCCTGAATATTTTAAGGACAAAAGACTCATGATTTCTGTGTTCATGTCGCCGATCAATGTGCACGTAACCCGGTATCCTGTGGGCGGAAAAATCCTTTACAGCAAGTACCACCCAGGAAAATATCTTGTGGCTTGGCACCCAAAAGCAAGTCTCGAAAATGAACGAACCACCGTAGTTGTGGAGAGTTCAGAATTTGGCCCGGTACTGTTTCGACAAATTGCAGGGGCCCTAGCCAAACGTATTGTTAATTATGCACAAGAAGGAGATTTGGCAGCCCAGACCACAGATAGTGGGTTTATCAAATTCGGGTCAAGGGTTGACGTTTATTTACCGGTGAACATTCCCGTAACTGTAGCGCTAAACCAAGTTGTTAAAGGAGGACTTAGCGTTCTTGCCGGTGAAGAATAAAGATTTAGATATCGCTTTTGAAGAATCAGTGGCTTTAGTCAGTAAACACATAGAGCCGTTTCCTGCGGATATCCTGTTAAAACTTTATTCCTATTACAAAATTGCTACCCGCGATCGAGAACTTCCTCAGGGCAGTAAACCTCTGATTAACGCGTTTAAAACCAACGCGCTTTTTCAAGCCCAAGGCCTTTCACAACAGGAGGCCAAACGCAAATATATCGAGACAGCACACACTTATTTTATTTACAGAGACAGCAAAGGAATTGACCCATAAGCCCGTTCTATCCTAAGGATTCTAAGGCTGAGTTTATGGTATTGATTTTCGCCAAGGCATCGGTTTCTTTCTGACGCTCGGCAGCGACTACAGCCTCTGGAGCATTATCGACAAATCGAGCGTTACTGAGTTTCCCCCGAACACTCTTCAAAAAACCTTCTGTATAGGCGAGCTCCTCTAGTAATTTTTTGCGTTCCTGCTGAACATCGACATAACCACTTACCGGCACATAATACTCATTGCTTCTTACCCGAAAACTCAAGGCGCCTTCAGGAGCGACATCGGCGTAGTTCACCTGAGCGACATTACAAAATTTTGCCACTGCCGATTGGTAATAATCTCCTAGGTTCGCCACATCATTTACCGTTAAATCTATGGTCTCTTTAAAAGAAATATTCTTTTCCTTGCGCAGGGTACGAATTCCCGATACAACTTCTTTTGTGTGTTCAAAAGCTTGAATCAAATCCGTGTCAGGGGCATTAATTTCTGGCCATTGCGCAATGATCAGCGCCTGATCTTTGGTTCTAACCGATAATTTTTGCCAAATCTCTTCAGACACAAACGGCACAAATGGGTGAAGAATTTTTAGATTAGCCTCAAATAGCGCAACAACCTGAGCATAGGTGTCTGCACTTATCGCCTTTCCATATTCTGGTTTCACCCACTCCAAGAACCAGGAACAAAAGTCGTCCCAAACCAACTTGTAGGTCGCCATCAAGGCATCGGATATGCGATATTTACTGAAATGATCTTCAATTTCACCGAGTACGGATTGGAACTTTTGGGCATACCACTCAATCGCTTTGCGATCACTGTCACTTTGGGGAATTTCCTCTGAGATGGTCCACCCCGAAACCAGTCGATAGGCATTCCAAATTTTATTGACAAAGCTACTCCCCTGTTGGCAAAGATCTTCGTCAAACATCAGGTCATTTCCTGCAGGAGAGCTCAATAACATCCCCACGCGAACGCCGTCAGCACCGTATTTGTCAATCAAATCTAAGGGATCTGGAGAGTTCCCTAGGGACTTGCTCATTTTACGTCTTTGTTTGTCACGAACAATCCCCGTGAGATAGACGTTTTCAAACGGGCGAGCACCTCGGTATTCATAACCCGCAATAATCATTCGGGCCACCCAGAAAAACAAAATCTCAGGAGCGGTCACCAAATCATTAGTCGGGTAGTAATAATTGATTTCAGGATTGTCTGGATTACGGATTCCGTCGAAAACACTAATCGGCCATAACCATGACGAAAACCAAGTATCTAAGGCATCCGCATCTTGTGTCAAGTCCTCATGAGATAATTCAGCATTTCCAGAACGCTTGCGCGCCAATTCAAGGGCTTCTTCCAAGGTAGCGGCGACCACAAAATCTTCACGCCCTGAACCGTAATAATAGGCCGGTATCTGATGGCCCCACCAAAGTTGACGGGAAATATTCCAATCACGAACCCCTTCCATCCAGTGGCGATAGGTATTGATAAACTTTTCTGGAACGAGCATCACCTCCTTATTCAGCACGGCATCCAAGGCCGGCTGAGCCAGATCTTTCATTTTTAAAAACCACTGATCACTCAGCTTTGGTTCTATTACCGCCCCAGTGCGTTCGCTAGTGCCTACTTTGTGCGTGTGTGTTTCCACCTTTTCCAAGCAGCCCAAAGTCTTAAGTTCTTCCACGATCGCTTTGCGAACCGCAAATCGATCTTGTCCTTTGTAATGGAGTCCTTGCTCATTTAATGTCGCATCATCGTTAAAAATATCGATGACCTCTAGCTGGTGCTTTTCTCCTAAAACTTTGTCATTTTCATCATGAGCCGGCGTTACTTTTAAACAACCTGTACCAAAGTCCATGGCCACATAAGTATCCTCTATGATGGGCACTTTTCTGCCACAAATAGGAACAATAACCTCTTTTCCTTTGAGGTGCGTATACCTTGGATCCTCCGGATGAATACAAACTGCCGTATCCCCAAGCAAAGTTTCTGGTCGTGTGGTCGCGATTAATACCTTTTCCTTAGAATCAGCTACTGCATAATTGATATAATACAGATGCCCTTGGCGCTCCTGATGAATGACTTCTTCATCACTTAAGGTCGTTTTGGCTTCTGGATCCCAATTGACCATACGATACCCTCTGTAAATCAATCCCTTGCGATACAAATCAACAAAGACCTGAATCACAGATTCAGAAAGGTCGGGATCCATGGTAAATTTGGTGCGCTGCCAATCACAAGAGGCCCCGAGTTTTTTGAGCTGCTCTAGAATAATTCCTCCGTGTTTGTGGGTCCACTCCCAGGCGTGTTCTAAAAATTCTTCACGGGTTAAATCAGACTTTTCGATGCCTTCACTTTTTAATTTGGCCACCACTTTAGCCTCGGTGGCGATGCTCGCGTGGTCTGTTCCCGGAACCCAACAGGCGTTAAATCCTTTTAATCGTGCACGACGGATCAGTACATCTTGAAGGGTATTGTTGAGCATATGCCCCATGTGTAAAACCCCAGTAACATTCGGTGGAGGGATGACAATGGTGTAGGGGGTTCTTTCATCGATTTCACTGTGGAAATATCCGTGATTCATCCAGTAATCATACCAGTGATTTTCAACCTCTTGTGCATTGTATTTGCCAACTCCAGCCATGGTGGTTTAATTTTTGTAGCGCTCGGGGGCAAAAGTAGTTATAAGTTAAAGATTATAAAAGTAAGCCGAGCATTTTGCTCATTGTGTAAAAGTTCAATACATTAGTCTTTTAAACCGAGAACCATGAAGAAATTATTTGTTTTTATCGCGCTATTTATCGCTGGACTCAGCGTCCAAGCACAGGCCAAAATAGAATTTAAGTCAGAAACTATTGACTACGGAAATATTGCCAAAGGCAGTGATGGTGTTCGCGTTTTTGAATTCACCAATACAGGAGATCAAGAATTGGTTATCTCAAATGTAAAATCCAGCTGTGGTTGTACCGTGCCCGAAAAACCAAAGGGACCAATCGCACCAGGAGCAACTGGAGAAATAAAAGTAAAATACGACACCAAACGCGTCGGGCCTATTCGTAAGACGGTAACGGTATACTCGAATGCTACAGAGCCAATAAAAGCCCTTAAAATAAAAGGAGTCGTTGAAGCGAACAAAAGCATTCTAGAAAACTAGTGATTATAAAGCATTAGCCCTTAAAACTTTCGGATCTCCATGCCACAAATTTCAACCAAAGGGGCTCAAATGCCCGAGTCACCCATAAGAAAGCTAGTTCCTTATGCCGAACAGGCCTATAAGCAAAACAAGAAGGTTTATCACCTCAATATAGGTCAACCTGACATTAAAACACCACAAGTCGCTTTAGACGCCGTAAGTCATCATGGCCTTTCTGTTTTAGCTTATTCACGGAGTGAAGGATCGGAGCAATACCGCGAAAAAATTGCTCAATACTACAAGAGAAAATCGATAGCGGTTAGTGCTCAAGACATCGTGGTCACAACCGGAGGAAGTGAGGCCTTGTTATTTGCCATGGGCAGCGTGTGTAACGCAGGAGATGAGGTCATTATCCCCGAGCCGTTCTATGCGAATTACAACGGGTTTGCTCGCGCGAGTGATGTTACCGTAGTTCCAGTTGTTTCGGGTATAGAGGATAATTTTGCCTTACCTCCTATCGCGGATTTTGAAAAGCATATTACCCCCAAAACTAAGGCCATTCTTATTTGCAATCCAGGCAATCCTACGGGATATTTGTATTCCAAACAAGAGATCCAAAGCCTCGTTGCTTTAGTAAAAAAACACGATTTATTTCTGATCGCAGATGAGGTGTACCGCGAATTTACTTACGATGGTGCGCCACATTATTCGATTATGCAAGAGCCAGGACTTGAGGAACATGCCATATTAATTGATTCTGTATCTAAACGTTATAGTATGTGCGGCGCCCGCATTGGATGCCTGGTTTCAAAAAATAAAACCTTAGTCGCCACCGCATTAAAATTTGCCCAGGCTAGGCTGAGCCCCCCAACTTTTGCGCAAATTGCCAGTGAAGCGGCGCTTGAAACGCCTCAATCTTACTTTGATGAGGTGATTACAGAATATCAAGAGCGACGAGATACCCTTGTGGCTGAATTACAAAAAATACCTGGGGTTATTATTGGCCAACCCAAAGGCGCTTTTTATTGTATTGCCCAGTTACCGGTAAACAACAGTGATGACTTCGCTCAATGGCTTTTGGAATCTTTTGATCTCAACGGTGAAACGGTTATGGTTGCTCCAGCAGCAGGGTTTTACTCTAGCCCCGGTATGGGGCTTAATCAGGTGCGTATCGCCTATGTGCTCAATAAACAAAGTCTGATCAACGCAGTCGCGATAATTAAAGCCGCGCTTGAGGTTTATCCCAATCCCTAAGGATGCAACAAAACAAATCACTTAAAGCCTTCAATACTTTTGGCGTTGAAAGTCATGCAGAGTGGTTTGTCGAAGCCCGAACAGCTGATGAGGTTTGGTCCTGTCTTAAGGACTTTCGGGACAAACCCATAATGGTCCTCGGGGGCGGCAGTAACCTGTTGCTTACCAAAGACATTGATGGCCTTGTTCTCAAAATAAGCCTTAAAGGAATTACCATTGTTGAAGAATCTGAACATCATGTCCTGCTTGAAGTTCAATGCGGTGAAATTTGGCATGAGGTCGTTGAATATTGTTTAGAACACGATTTTGGCGGCATTGAAAACCTCGCCTTAATTCCCGGTCAAATGGGCACCGCACCGATACAAAATATCGGCGCATACGGCGTCGAGCTCAAAGATGTTTTTGATTCGTGTGTTGCCCTAAACCGCAGCACGGGCCATAAGGAAGTTTTTAACCTTCAGGATTGTCAATTTGGCTACAGAGAAAGCGTCTTTAAAAACGAACTCAAAAATCAGTTTGTTATTTTAAGCGTGCGGATGCGGCTCACCAAAAAACAACATCAATTAAGATTGGACTATGGCAGCATCTCAGACGTCCTCAAGCAACAAGGGATTAAAAACCCGGGTATTCGCCAGGTTGCCCAAGCAGTGATCGCGATAAGACAATCGAAATTACCCGACCCAAAAAAGCTAGGCAATAGTGGTAGTTTTTTTAAAAACCCCATTGTTCCGGAG
>DDCS01000112.1 GCA_002335345.1 Flavobacteriaceae bacterium UBA2000
GCCCTAGCTGCATAATCTGAATTAGAGTAGGATATGCCTCGGCCCGCAAGGCGGGCAAGCAGGAAGTCACCCGAAGGCCTTGGTTTGCGGCAATCGATAAAGTGGCTTCGTAAAAGTAAACCTAGCTTAGTCAGGGCTTTGATGACTTTGCGAAATCTGATCGAAGATAAGTCTTGAGCAGGCCGTTTTCAGCCAGCAATTGAACGAAAAACCTAATGAAAACTAAGCATGTAGAAAGCCAGGCAACGGCACGTTTGGACGGGAGTTCGACTCTCCCCGGCTCCACTTTTAAATCAAAAACACTGAGAATAAATGCGGCTTATACAACGCGATTTTCAGTGTTTTTTTAATCACTTAAGTGATAAAAAAACTAAGTTTATTCCAAATTTCCTGTCCAGGCGGAGATTCCATCAAGTAGATTATACGTGTTCTTAATGCCAACCGCATTCATTAGCATGCATGCCTGAACACTACGCCCACCAGAACGACAATAAACATAGTAGTTCTTTTCAGGATCCAACGATTTAATTTGAGCCATAAATTGGCTGCTGTACTGAATATTATACTGAATCGCACCGGGAATCTTGCCTTCCTCAACCTCCATATCCGTGCGCACGTCGATGATCACGCCATTACTGTCTTCTGAGGACTGTATTGCCCAATCGGTTTGGTTTAAATCTATCATTTACATAAAAATAAGTCCAAATTTAATTAAAAACCATATGCATGCCCCGTGTTTTTTTTAATTAAATGGATTCAAACTCAAGCTATTTTTATACATTTGTACCTACAAATATTGTAGAAACAAAAGTGAATATCGAAAAAAGCATACAGAACTCCACTCCTCTTTCACCTGTCGCCCGTACAGTAGTTAATGTATTGTATACCTCACGCTTTATTGAAGAACGGAGCGCACCCTTATACAAGCAGTATGGCATCACTTCAGCACATTTCAATATTCTCAGAATTTTACGCGGCCAAAAGGGACAGCCCGCCAATTTGTCAACGATTCAAGAGCGCATGATTGATCGCAGCAGCAATACGACCAGGCTCATTGACAAACTTATCGCTAAAAATTGGGTTACTCGAAGAATTTGCCCCTCAAATAGACGCAAAATCGAAGTTAATATAACCGATTTAGGCCTTGAAAAATTATTAGAAATTGATTTAGGGGTAGAACAAACCTTGAAAGAAATTTTATCTAATTTAACCACAAAAGAAATGGGGCAGCTCAACACCCTTCTCGATAAAGTTAGAGCATAATTTTTAACACCATAAACTATAAAAAACTATGAAAAAGTTATTTAAATCATCAGCGCTCATTTTGAGTACCTTCCTAACCTTAAGTTCAATGGCTTCTACACCGGGTGAGCCTAAACCAGTGAAGTCAAGCTCTGTAAGTTGGACCGCGAGTAAAGTCACAGGAACGCACTCAGGAATTATTACACTAGGAGACAGCCACCTAGAAATGGATGGAGACCGCATCGTAGGTGGTCGTATCGAGGTAGACATGAGTACTATTGTTGTGACTGACCTAGAAGGAGAATCTAAAGCAAACCTAGAGGGGCACCTTAAATCAGACGACTTTTTTGGCGTAGCTCAAAATCCAACCGCAAGTCTTGAAATCACTGGGGCAACGTCTAACGATGATGGAAGTCAACAAGTCAGTGGTAACATTACGATTAAAGGCGAAACACAGCCAATTACTTTCACAATGTCTATTAAAGAAAACTACGTTACAACAGCCTTAAATATTGATCGTACAAAATTTGGGATTCGTTACGGTTCTGGCAGTTTTTTCGACAATTTAGGAGATAAAGCGATAAATGATATGTTCGAAATTCGTGCAAAACTCGAATTATAAGACTACGAAGCTATTTATTACTTATAAAGCCCGCCATAGGCGGGTTTTTTATTGACTTCTTCTAGCGGTAAATGAGCTTATTTGTAAATTCGTATAACAATATCCCGCAAACAAACATGAACATACTTGTTATAGATAATCAGGATAGTTTTGTCTACAATCTTGTTCATTATTTAGAGGCCTTTGGCCACGAAATTACGGTCATGCGACCTACAAGTGTTTCGGAAATAGACATCAATTTATTTGACAAGGTTGTTCTTTCACCAGGACCAGGGTTACCCCATGAATCAGGAGAATTACTCAAGGCAATTGAGCTTTGGCATAAATCGATACCCATATTAGGCGTATGTCTCGGACATCAAGCCTTAGCCCTGTTCTTTGGCGGACATTTAAAAAATTTAGAGCAAGTAACCCACGGTATCTCCACACCAATACATATTTCTAACAAACAGCATGAAATATTTGAAGGCCTCCCCGATAAAATTGATGTGGCCAGGTATCATTCTTGGAGCATTCTCACCGAGAGTTTACCTCCAGAATTTGAATGTACAGCGGTGGACGAGAATTATGAAATCATGGCAATACGCCACAAAATATATCCAATTCACGGAATTCAATTTCATCCAGAAAGTATTTTGACTCCCCTTGGGCGCAAAATTATTCTCAACTGGCTTGAGTCTTAAATTATCGTCTATTTTTTTCGGCATAAAAAAAGCCCGCTCAAATGAGCGGGCTTTTCTCTAAAGAATATATCTAATCTTATTTATTCTTTTACTAAGCGCTTGATGGCTTGACCATCTTGTGCTTGAAGTTGTACCATGTACACTCCAGAAGCTAAATGCGCCACATTTACACTTGCCTCAGCAGACATATCACTTAAGTCAATTGTCTGAATCATACGACCATTAAGATCATAGATTACAGCACGCTCTAATTGAATATCTGTACTGTTGCCAATGTTCATTACATTACGTGCAGGGTTCGGATAGATTGCTACACCAGCATTCAATTGGTTGCTCGCAACACCCAATACACTTTCTACAGTAAGCTCAAAGCTGCAGCTTCCAACATTACCCTCATCATCAGTTGAAGATAAAGTCACCGTGTACACACCGTCAGGCAATAGCGTTCCTACTGCAGGATCTTGTGTAACTGCACCAGCTGGATCAGAACAGTTGTCTGTAGCCGTTACACCTACGGTATAATCAGGTACTTCGTAGAATAAATCTACAGCTCCTGGATCTACAGTCATGTCTTCTGGACATCCTTCTAAAACTGGTCCCATATCGTCAACAACCGTCATTGTGGCTTGACAAGAGGCAATATTACCACTGTCATCACTCACGAATACAGTTACTGTGATTGGTGTACCAATATCAGCACAAGTCACATCAGTTACATCTACTGCAGTGATTGTAATTCCACAGTTGTCAAATGAATCTGAGCTGATGAAGTATTCTGGAAGAACTTCAGCCATTCCATTCTCATCTAGACTTACAGTAGCATCCTGACAAACAAGGATTGGATCATCAACATCGATTACCTCAACCTGGCTAATACAAGTAGAGACATTTCCACTGTTATCCGTTACCGTTACTTCTATATCATTGATCCCAAGGTAAGAACAATCAAAATCAAAGTTCTCTACAGCAGTTGATCCTAAATAATCATAATAGAAACGTCCATTGAAAATACGAGGGTTAAATACGTTACCTGTGAAAGGAACGTTCGTTGCAGATCCTCCTGAGAAAGAAAGTTCGGCAGTCGCATAGTTTTGGTTAGTTCCATCACCATTAGTGTAATCATGGCCATGATCTGCACTTAAGACTAGAGCCATACCATAAGTAGTTCCAGCGGTTAAGGAAACCGCTGTATCTAAGGTGGCCAAAGATGGTGTTCCAGCACCCTGTCCATCACCACTACCCGTAGCAACTAGAGTCCATGCACCGGCATTATTCTCGTTACCGATATAAGTTCCATCAGGAATCGCATAAACTTCAACAGTAAATGCACCAGTTTCGCCAGTATGAAGATCTAAGGCCGTTAGGGTTACATCCTCGATAGCGGTTACATCAAAATATACCGTTCCTCCAGCAGAACCACCATTACCCCCTGCGAACAAGGTCGTCAAGTCACCTGAAACAACTCCAGCAGCTTCAACAGTTACAGTATAATCACATCCTTCAACAACATCTACAAGTAAGTCACTTGCATCATAGTTGGCAAGGCCATTTGAATCTAAAATAACTTGAACCACAGTACTCGGTGCAAAATATGATAAGTGGAAATTGTCGATACCGACGCCCCACATCCATCCGCCACCATCATCATAGGTGAAGCGAACTTGGAATGCATCGTTAGCATAGGGTAACATGTCTAAATCGCCCGTATTGGTCACAGGATGATCTTCTTCGAATCTTAGAATTTCAACCCACTGAGTACCATCAAATACTTCTACATAGAAGGCATCACCACTTAAGTAGTTGTAAGCATAATCAAAGGACAAGGTTGCTTCTGTCACTCCTAAAAGATCATATACCGGTGAAGCCAATTCAACAGTATTCGCATTTCCAGAACCAGCAGCATCATCGTCAAATACAGCGGCATTGGTAGGGAAGGCTTGACCTAAAGCACCAACATAGAATGGACTTCCAAAAGTCCATAGGTCAGTACCGACTATAGCAGTATTCGTCCAACCATCAGGCAATGTAGATCCTTCAAAGTCTTCAACGATATCTCCTGCAAGTGGCTCTCCATCACAAATGATTTCAGGAGCAGTGGTATCTACTACAGTGATCAAAGTGTTACAAGAAACACTATTACCAGCCGCATCAAAAGCTGTAATCGAAATTCCCACTTGTCCTATATCAGAACAATCGAGGAAATCATCTTGAGGACCACCTGAAATTAATCCCTCATAGTTAATTGCTCCGTTCCACACACGTGGGCTAAAAGTACCACTGCTAAAAGGAGTATTCTGACCAGCCCCTAATGAAATAGAGAGATCAGCGTTAGAATAACTTTGATTCGAACCGTTACCGTTCGTGTAGCTGTGTGCGTGATTTGCATCAAGCACAAGAGCCATCGCGTAATCCGTTCCAGCACTTAAAGAAATTCCTGAAGCCAAAAATGCCTCCGAGGGTGTTCCTGCACCCTGTGGGGTACCTGTCGCTGTTCCAATTAAGGTCCAGGCTCCAGGGTTTTGTTCATTGCCTACATATGAATCGCCTGCAATAGCGTAGATGTCAACACTAAATGTAGCACCACCCACCGCTTGTAGGTGAGTCAAGAGACCGGTCATTGTAATGTCTTCTATTACAGATACATCAAAGAACACCACACCACCAGTACCGCCGCCATTACCACCGGCAAAAAGTGTTGCCAATGAACGAGCTTCCGGAATAAGCGCCCCGCCAAATTCGTAACTTACAATACCACAGTTGTCACTGAAGCTTGCTAATAATTCTTCTGGGTCTAAAGTATATTCTCCTGTAGTACCCAATTCAACGGTGTACTCAGCAAGACATTCAATCATAGGATCTTGAACATCTTCAACGGTAATCGTGAAGGAACAAGTTGAAGAATTACCGGCTAAATCGGTAGCTCTAAATTCAACAGTATTGACTCCCACAGGGAATTCAGAACCTGTAGGCAGTCCACTAATCTGAACTACGGTGTCCAAATCTCCGTCAGGATCAATGGCTACAGCATCAGCAAAATTCACAATAGCACCACACTGATCAGCATCGTTAGACACAACTACATCAGCAGGACATTGAATTAATGGTGGTTCTCCTACTAATTCAAGGAAAGTAATGCTCCATGAGTTTACAGTACCTAAATCCCCACCGGCATCATCGCAAACCGCGAGTAACCAATCACCAGAAACAGTTTCACCATCAAAAGTGGACGCGAAAGTCCCTCCCTCTGGAGAGAATTGCCCTGTAAACGGTGCAGATCCAGTAGTAATTGAAGGCGCTCCATCAACAAAAACAGTATTTGTGTAATTATCATTTAATGAGCCATTGAACTGAGATAAATTCAAAGTTGTCCCAGATGGACTTACCAAGTTTATGGATAAATCTCCATCCCAGGTATGAGAAATATCAATAGTAACATTATCAATTACCCACTCTGAACCTAATGTACCAGGATTTGTTGCATTAGCACTAAAATTAGTCAATACAGGGCATCCATTATCAGGAATAGCGCCGGTAGTACCATTTGACGTAGTCGTTCCGTTATAGAACGAAATACTCCATGAGTTTACAGTACCTAAATCCCCACCGGCATCATCGCATACAGCAAGAGACCATGTACCATTAACATCTTCACCAGCGAATGTGTCTGCAAAGGTTCCTCCTTCAGGCGAGAACTGCCCAGTAAATGGAGCAGATCCAGTAGTAATTGAAGGCGCGCCATCAACAAATACAGTATTGGTGTAATTGTCATTTAATGATCCGTTGAACTCTGATAAAACCAAGGTCGTACCTGAAGGACTCACTAAATTAATGCTCAAGTCACCGTCCCAGGTATGTGAAATATCAATGGTCACATTAGAGATTTCCCAATCGGCACCTACGAGACCAGTTTCGCCCATGGTTGCCGTAAAATTCGTCAAGGCAGGACAGGCATTATCCGGAATCGCACCGGTGGATCCTGTTAACGTGGTCTGCGCATTGACACTAAAGGCCGCAGCAACAAATACGCTAAAAAGTGTTAAAATAATTTTTTTCATGTGTAAATAAGATTAGTTATTAGCCATTAAAGATATAAAAAATCCAAAAGAATAAAACAGTCCAGCATAAAAAATGCGCTAAAAAAGAGCGCATTTAGAAATTCATTTATTTTATCGATAAAAAATACCCCTTATCGAACAAAAACAAGCTGCTCTTTATCGGATAAATCGGCAGAAAATTGATAACCATCTAAGTCGAATGATGTTAATTCATCCAGCTTCTGTACATTGTGATCGAGAATGTATCGTGCCATTAAACCGCGCGCATATTTCGCATACACAGCAAGGACTTTATAAACTCCGTTTCTATACTCCTTGAAAACCGGAGTAATTAAAGGGTTCTTGATCGATTTAAAATCCAAACACTTCGCGTATTCGTTACTCGCCAAATTGACGATTAACTCATTGTTTTTAAGCTCTTCGTTTAAGATAGATGTCACCGCAGACTGCCAAAATTCATAGAGGTTTTTTGATTTCCCAATGGCTAACTTAGTTCCCATCTCTAGTCGATAAGGCATGATTTCATCCAAAGGCCGAAGCAAACCGTATTGACCCGAAAGAATTCTCAACGTATTCTGCATAAATTCATGTTTAGATTCTGGTAAAGTTGAAACATTCAAGCCTCGATAAACCTCACCATTAAACGCAAAAACCGCCGGACGATTTTTTCCTGGCGCTGAGTGACTCTCCCAGAGTTGATTGCGCTCGTAATTCAATACCGCCAGATGTTCCGAAATGCCCATCAGCGCTCTTAATTGCATGGGGCTTTTTTTACGCAATACCGCATTCACTTGTGCGGCTTTCTCCAAAAATTGTGCGGTACTGGTCTGAATCACAGACACAGGCGTTTCAAAATCTAAACTCTTTGCAGGAGATAGTAATACTTTCATTTGTCTAAACTACTAAAATTTAATCGCACCAATACCAAACATTAATTATAAAGAATTATTAGTGAATAACAATCCTTTATAATTCAACAGGGCATAGTTTTCATAGATTTTAAGCCCTTGTCGAATGAGCACATTATGATCAAAATATGCAGCTTTTTGACTTGAATATTAGACCTGACTTGACTTAGCGTAATTGCGCCATTTGTCAATTGCTGCCACCATGTCCTGAGGGAGCGGCGCATCAAAATGCATTAATTCTTGAGTTTTTGGGTGGACAAAACCTAAGGTCTTGGCATGTAAGGCCTGTCTGGGCAGGATCTTAAAACAATTGTCGACAAATTGCTTGTATTTAGTAAAGTGGGTCCCTTTAAGGATCTCATTTCCGCCATAGCGCTCATCATTAAATAAAGTATGCCTAATATACTTCATGTGTACACGGATTTGATGTGTGCGGCCGGTTTCCAAAATACAACGAATCAGTGTGACATAGCCCAAGCGTTCAATGACCTCATAATGCGTCACGGCATGCTTTCCCTTCAACTCGGCATCCTCCCCCTCAAAGACCGTATTTTGCAGTCTATTTTTTGGGTGGCGCCCGATATGCCCTTGCACCGTTCCTCGATCTTCTTCAACATTACCCCAGACTATTGCGATGTACTCTCTTTGGGTAGATTTGTCAAAAAATTGCTGTGCAAGATGGGTCATAGCCTGTTCCGTCTTGGCGACCACCAAAAGACCGCTTGTGTCCTTATCAATTCGATGGACCAGTCCCGGTCTGTTATTTTGATTTTCAGGCAAGTGTTCAAAGTGAAAAATTAATCCGTTGATCAAAGTGTCTTGGTAATTGCCATGTCCTGGGTGTACCACCATTCCTGCTGGCTTATTTACGACAACGACAGAGTCATCCTCGTAAACAATGTCTAGGGGAATTTCCTGAGGGACTAACAGAAATTCATGGGGTGGATGGGTGAATAACACACGGACCACATCATTTCCCTTTACTTTGTAGTTGGACTTGACCGATTGGTCATTCACATAGATATGGCCGTCCTTTGCCGCCTTTTGAATTTTGTTACGGGTCGCGTGTTCTATGCGATTCATAAGAAATTTATCAACCCTAAGCGGCTGCTGCCCTTTATCTGCAACAAATCGATAATGTTCGTGCAAATCGTCTTGCTGGTCTAGTGGGTCAACAGAATCAATATCGTCGGTCATAATTTTGTGTTACAAAGTGTCTCGTTTTCTATTAGACGAGTGCAATGGCGAATCTCGATCTAGGGCTTCAATCTCAAATCCCCCTGTCCCATCACCGAGTTCCAAATCAATTATCGAGGTCAGGGGCAGTTGATCTCCTTGCTCAAGATTTCGCTGACGAAATTTCATACTCAGGACCTCATCTTTGGCAATGTATTTTTTGTATGTTAATTTACCAACCGTAAAACCAGCAGAACGCAAAGCGGGCTGGGCTTGTCGCAATGTTTTTCCAACGACAAAAGGAACCTGAGTCATTTTGTATCCAGATCGATTAATCGATAAATAAATTTTACGCGCTTGCTTTACAAAGGAACCCGAAGCCGGGATTTGTTCAATAACGGTTTGATAGGCAAAATTCGGGTTGTAACTCGTCGTGTCTAAAATCGCATGGGACAATTGATGCTCCTCAAGCGCTCTTAAGGCCTCTTTCAAGGTCATACCGCTCAAATCAGGCACCTCAATTTGTTCCCCGTGACGCGTATTGCTATCCAACCAAAAAAGTAAAGCGGAT
The DNA here is from genome assembly GCA_002335345.1 of Flavobacteriaceae bacterium UBA2000. Taxonomy (GTDB): domain Bacteria; phylum Bacteroidota; class Bacteroidia; order Flavobacteriales; family Flavobacteriaceae; genus BACL21. Next base: position 9,258 of record DDCS01000112.1, read on the forward strand.
ACAAGGGCAAACAGAAACAACAGCATAAATAATAGTTGCTTCAAAAAAATGCGTGAAAAAACAAAACGAATTAAACTCATGAGTGTTTTAGGAAGAATCACAAAAATACTAAACGTAAATTTAGTAAGTTTAATGCGGGAAGTAATTATTTTTCTATGACTCAGCAACGGCCAAAGATTTCTGTGATGGTTTTAATGGGTGGGTACACCAGTGAATTTGGCATAAGCCTTAAGTCAGGTGGTGTTGTATGTGAAGAATTGGATCGAACCAAGTATGACGTTTATCCCTGTATCGTGACAAAAGACCAGTGGTATTATCAAGAAACCCCTCTGCTAAAGCACCCCGTGAACCCAGGAAGTCTCTCCATTACTAAGGGTGATCAAATAATTCTACCGGATGTCGTTTTTAATACCATTCATGGTAGCCCAGGTGAAGATGGCTACATCGCCGCCCTTTGTGAATTACTGAATATTCCACAAACAAGTACCCATTTTTACGCTGCTGCCCTGAGTTTTAACAAAAGAGACTGCCTTTCTGTGCTTAAGGCTCATGGTATCCCTTGTGCAGCATCTATTTATTGTGATTCAGTTCATCCGCCACAATTCAAGGAAGTATCAGAAAAACTCGGCCTTCCCTTTTTTGTAAAACCAAATCGTTCTGGCTCGAGTTATGGCGTGAGTAAGGTTAATTTGGAGAAGGACTACCAAAAGGCATTAGAAACTGCTTTTGCAGAAGACCATCAAATACTTATCGAACGCGCCCTAAGCGGCGTAGAAATATCCGTTGGTGCTTACAGCCATCAAGGAAAACCAATTATTCTTACCCCTACAGAAATAGTATCGGAAAATGAATTTTTTGATTTGAGCGCAAAATACGAAGGCAAAGCTCAAGAAATAACTCCTGCAAGAATTAACGAAGAAACTGTCCTTAGGGTGCAAAAATTAGTGCGTAAAATTTATACCCTCTTAGAGATGAGAGGCGCCTGTCGCGCAGACTTTATCGTCGAAAACGGACAGCCCTATTTTATAGAACTTAATTCGACCCCAGGTTTATCCAAAGAAAGCCTCATTCCTCAGCAAGCAAAATATTCAGGACTCAGCTTAAAAGATTTTTTTGATCGTCTCATACAAGAGGCCATGAATCAGCAAAAAACCACTCAATTATGAAACGTGCCATCTTCCCCGGATCCTTTGATCCTTTCACGCGGGGACATTTATCCATTGTGATGCGGGCCCTCCCGCTTTTTGACCACATCCTAATTGCGGTGGGCCATAATAGGGATAAAACCCCCATGAACCCGATTGATCAACGCCTTAAAATTCTTGAGCAACTCTTTAAAAATGAATCAAAAATTTCGATCACGCAGTACTCAGGCCTGACTATGGATTTTTGTAAAAAACAACAAGCCCAATTTATTGTTCGAGGCTTACGTAATGCACAAGATTTTAATTATGAACAGCCCATTGCTCAAACAAATTTGGCGCTCGGGGGAATAGAAACAATTTTTATTTCTTCAGAGCCGCAACTGAGTCATATGTCCAGCACTATAGCGAGAGACATTGCAAAACACGGTGGGGACCTCCGTCCATTTACCCCAGAAATACCTCAATAAAAAAAGCCTTCATGACAAACATGAAGGCCTTGTATCTCGAACACGACTATGTCGCTTAAAGTGCAGCGACGAATTTCGTGAGGCTAGACTTTAGGTTAGCGGCTTTATTGGCATGAATGATATTTTTCTTTGCCAATTTATCTAACATTGAAGTTACCTCAGGCAGTAATTTTTCAGCCTCTGATTTATCGCTTGTTTCACGAAGCTTCTTCATTGCATTACGCGCAGTTTTATGCTTGTAACGGTTTAATAAGCGTTTTGCTTCGTTGCTTCTAATTCTCTTTAAAGCTGATTTATGATTTGCCATAATCTCTTTGTTAATTTTTGTAGCCCATAGGAGAATCGAACTCCT
>DDCS01000107.1:0-2308 GCA_002335345.1 Flavobacteriaceae bacterium UBA2000
GTCCTTACGGGGCTGGGCTACTTATTTATAGTGTATAAAACAGACCATCCGCACCACAATCCATAATTATGAAGAAATATTTTAACCTATTTGATTTCAGGCAAAAGGTAGATTATAAAATTGAAGTGCTGTCTGGGCTTACCGTAGCACTGGCCTTGGTGCCTGAGGCAGTAGCTTTTGCCCTTTTGGCGGGCCTTTCTCCGCTCACAGGGTTGTATGCGGCCTTTATGATGGGGCTGGTTACCGCGATTTTTGGAGGACGACCAGGGATGATTTCAGGAGCGACCGGGGCGGTTGCCGTTGTTTTTGTCGGCCTGATCGCTCAGTTACGCCTTTTATATCCTGAAATGGGTCTGGAACAAATTACCCAATACATCTTTTTAACGGTTATACTGGGGGGTGTTTTTCAATTGATTTTTGGGTTTTTGCGTTTGGGTAAATTTATTCGCTTGGTGCCACAGCCTGTGATATTTGGGTTTGTCAATGGTCTGGCTATTATAATTTTTATGGCGCAGTTACCTCAATTTACGATTAACAGTACGGACGCCAGCGCTCCTTGGATGCAGGGCACAGAACTTTACAGTTTTCTCGGGTTGGTGGCTTTGGCGATATTAATTGTATGGGGACTGCCGAAACTGACCAAAGCGTTTCCGTCGGGATTAGCGGCTATTTTGACAATTTTCGCCATCGTCTACTTTTTTGATATTCCGACTTCAACCGTCGGGGATATCGCTTCGGTGCAAGGAGGATTTCCGATGCCTTCATTTCCAGAGGTGCCACTGAATCTAAAAACGTTCTTATTGATATTGCCTTATGCGGCTATTGTGGCAGGAGTGGGCCTCATTGAAAGTTTGCTCACCCTGAATATTGTCGATGAAATCACCCAGACCCGAGGACGCGGTAATAAAGAGGCGATCGCTCAAGGGGGCGCGAATATTCTCTCAGGGCTATTTTTAGGAATGGGCGGTTGCGCCATGATTGGCCAGAGCTTAATCAATATTTCCTCTGGGTCGCGCGCGCGACTCTCAGGGATTGTCGCAGCAGTGATGCTTTTGGTGTTTGTTATGTTCGGTGCCCCGATTATTGAGCGCTTGCCCATGGCGGCTTTAACCGGTCTAATGATCATGGTGGCGGTAGGAACTTTTGAATGGGCGAGTTTTAAGGCCCTAAACAAAATGCCTAAATCCGATATCTTTGTGATGGTTTTAGTGACTTTGGTCACGGTACTGTCTCATAACTTAGCGATTGCTGTGCTCATTGGTGTGGTGATCTCTGCACTGGTCTTTGCATGGGATAATTCGAAAAGAATTCGTGCTCGCAAATATGTAGCCCATGATGGCGTGAAACACTATGAGATCTATGGGCCATTGTTTTTTGGCTCTGTAGCTGTGTTTAACGAGAAATTTGATATCGCCGGCGACCCCGAAGAGGTGATTATTGACTTTCAGGAGAGCCGTGTGGTCGATATGTCCGCTATTGAGGCACTCAATGGACTCACCGAGCGCTATGCGGCCCAAGGAAAGCGCGTTCGCCTTAAACATTTAAGTCCGGATTGCCGAATTTTGTTGCAAAACGCTGAGCAAATCATTGATGTCAATGTCATGGAGGATCCTCAGTACAAGGTGGTCACAGATATATTGTAACATTTTTTATTTTTTTAGTCTGGAACTTTGGAAAATTAAAATACACCCACTACTTTTATCTCAATGAAAACACAATTTTTAAATAACAATTGGTGGCCTCACGAAACGTCAGTCTCGTGAACTAGCTTTTGTTATCAATAATATACAAAGCCCATCGTTCGCGATGGGCTTTTTTTTTAACCCAATTTGATGTAAAAGATTTTATTATGGAACGAAAAATTTTGCTTAGCGAAAAAGAAATCCCTGAGCAATGGTACAATATCATTGCGGACATGCCGAACAAACCCCTGCCGCCCTTGAACCCTGGGACTCTTGAGCCCATAGGGCCTGAGGCTTTGGCGCCCTTATTCCCTATGGAGCTGATTAAGCAGGAAGTGACCACCGATAAATACGTGACCATCCCGGATGAGGTGCGTAACATTTACAGTATCTGGCGTCCTACACCCATGTATCGCGCGTATAATTTGGAAAAGATGCTCGATACCCCAGCCAAAATTTACTATAAGTATGAAGGAGTGAGTCCTACGGGGAGTCATAAGCCCAATACGGCTGTGCCTCAAGCCTATTACAATAAAATGGAAGGGGTAAAAAAAATAGCAACAGAAACCGGCGCAGGACAATGGGGAAGTGCCTTGAGTTTTGCTTGTCAACATTTTGGTCTGGAA
>DDCS01000107.1:2362-3147 GCA_002335345.1 Flavobacteriaceae bacterium UBA2000
AAAAAAATATTGGCGGAGTATCCCGATACTTCCGGGTCTCTCGGGATTGCTATTTCCGAAGCCATTGAAGTTGCGGCCAAAGATGAGCATACCAAATACGCTCTGGGAAGTGTTTTGAACCACGTGAAACTCCATCAAACGATCATCGGCCAGGAAGCCATTAAGCAAATGGAAAAGGCGGGAGATATGCCGGACATCGTGATTGCCCCTTTTGGCGGCGGATCTAATTTTGCCGGACTGGCCTTTCCGTTTTTACGCCTGAATTTTGATGAAGGACGCAACATCCGCTGCATCGCGAGTGAACCAGCCTCTTGTCCAAAACTGACGCGCGGCGTGTTCCGCTACGATTTTGGAGATACGGCGGGGATGACGCCGCTTTTGCCTATGTATACCCTAGGTCATGACTTTGTGCCTGCTCCCATTCATGCGGGTGGGCTCAGATATCATGGAGCAGGAGTGATCGTGAGTCAGTTGCTTAGAGATAAGCTCATCGAAGCGCGTGCCCATGATAATTTGGAAGTATTCTCGGCCGGGGTAAAATTCGCTAAAGCTGAGGGTATTATACCAGCGCCAGAGGCCACGCACGGTATCGCCACCGCGATTGCTGAGGCCGAAAAGTGTAAGGAAGAAGGCGTTTCGCGAACAATTTTGTTGAATTTGTGCGGTCACGGTAATTTCGACATGAAAGCGTACCAAGATTACTTTGCGGGTAACATTGTCAAGCATGAATTGACTCAAGAGGAAATAGACCGTTCAATTGCAAAATTGCAGACGCCTTTGATTCC
>DDCS01000107.1:3225-4320 GCA_002335345.1 Flavobacteriaceae bacterium UBA2000
TTGTTTAATTGTTGTTTTGGTTAATTGCATCACCCCCATCGCTGAAGTTGCGTTGGGGGTGATTGTTTAAAATCCTCGAAAAAATTCTGAGAGGGAAATGTCCAGCGCCTCACATATTTGAGAAAGCACTTGGATAGAGACATTGGTATGACCTTTTTCGATGATTCCGATATACTTTCGATCGAGTTCGGCCAAATGCGATAGGCCTTCTTGGGATAGGCCATTTTTTAAGCGAAGTTGTTTGATGCGTTGTGCGACTTTCTCATGCATGCACAATGATACCTCTATTGTGTCGTAAGTTAAAGGATTAGGGTGGGGTGGTTCTTCGTATTTATAAATTCGAGGCAAAAATTTTCAGGAGAACATTATTATTTTATTCAATCGGAATGTCGATTGTGTCATTATTCATGTATTTCGTGCCAAAATTAATGTTGCTATTGAAAAAAAAGGATCTTCCATTAATGTGGGTGAAATTTCCGTATCTTTATTTATTAACCAAAAACAACAACACATGAAAAAACTAATTTTTTTAATGGTCGCCTTAGTTTCTTTTGGCGTAATGGCACAAGATTCCAAAGCTTATTTAGCCCTTAACGTAGGCGCTTCTTTTCCTGGCGGGGACATTGCGGATGATGCTGAGCTCGGCACAGGGTTTGACTTCAACGTAAATTTTGGGTATCGTTTTACTGAGAGTATTGGGGCAACGCTAACCTACGGCGCAGCGGCAAGCACCTTCGAAGATGATGGAGGGGATACTGCAGCCTTTGGCGCAGGCTATTTAGGTGCCGGTCCTATGTATACTGTTGCATTAGGCGATAATATTGCTTGGGATATTAAACCGCAATATGTTTTTTCACTTGCTGGTGTAGCGGATTATGAAGGTGGTGATTTTGATTCTACGCTAAAAGGAAACGGCTGGATGCTTGGTCAGTCTTTTGTATTTGGATTTGATCAAGGATTCAAATTTTCTGTAAATCTGGATTATCTAAACGGAAAGTATAATTCTGTCGAAGTGGATGGAGAATCGTTCGATATCGACAGTGATAATACTTACTCACATTTCACCATTGGTGTAGGTGCTCGATATAATTTCTA
>DDCS01000191.1 GCA_002335345.1 Flavobacteriaceae bacterium UBA2000
GTCTTTATTTAAGGTAGAATTAATGCGGTATTGTGTTAAGTCTTTGTTCCCTGTAATGCTGACACTCAGGTCGCCCATGGGCACCGCGTTTATTTCAAAAGAGGATAGCGTTAGACTTGAACTGGGAAAATAATTCTCTTCTATTTTTTTAAACTGTAAACGGCCATTGAGCATCCCGGCTAATTTTAAATCTTCAATGCTCGGTAAAATATGATCGATGTTGACTTGATCAAAATCTAACTCAAGACTCAGTGCCGTTTCTGCGTCGCGAAATCCACTCAGGGCAATCGTTTCAGATTTATTTGAAAGAATTAAAGGGGATAAATTCAATGAAAAATCTTCTCCGATGGTTAATCGATGCGTTTGCGGCTGATTGTCCTTATTAAATTGCCAAATTTGGTCTCCCAAACTCAGTAATGACGGGTTTAGCCCAATTACGGCATTGCCCAAACTATCTTTGGTCTGAAACAAGTCTAATTCATAATTGTCCTGTTTCTTTTTACCGCCTTTAAGGCTAATTGAGGTGTTAATGGTATCAGCAGGAGCACCATTAATCCAGCGCAAATCATTAAAATATCTCGAACCCGTAAAAATGGAATCTACCGAGATTGCCGAGCGATAGAGCTTGTGATCATGGTCAATTAAAATATTGACCCCGCCCAAATAATTTCCCATCAAGAGCAATTCTGGAGCAGAAAAATCTAATTTAAATTCATCTAACTCATTGGTAACCAAGCCTTTGATTCGCGTATCGGTCCCGAGCTGTAACTGTGGTAAAAAGAGATCCACGATTTTGTGATAGATTTCAAAATCATAAGCCACTTTTTGATTCGGCGTCACGGGCTTTGGTACATAATTGATGTAGGTCGCGCCTATGGCATTTTCGAATAAAACAGGGAGCTCTGACCAAGTAAATTGACCCGATAAATTTCCTTTAATTACATCAGGGGAATCAATACTCAATGATTTTTGATCAGGTCCATTGTCCAGATTTAGGGCAAGGTCTTCAAAGAAATAATAGCGCTCTTGGGTCTGATAAAATGTATTGGCCAAAACCAAAGACCCTGAAAGTTCTTCATAACTCGAGCCAAACGCTTTTGCCTGGAAACTTCCTGAAAATTCAGCTACGGAATCTCTTTGAACGATTCCAAGGGTATGTAAATCTGCAAAACCAACCGCCGCATCCAATTCTAATCGAATCTGATTATTGTTTTCTTCGCTACTCAAGCTGCCGCTACTTTGCAAGAATTCATCGGCGATGGACCAAGACCATTTTTGAAATGGAGCAATAAGATCGGCATTAACGTCAATATTGCGATAGGTATAGCCCAAATATTGAACCCCATCAAAAGCCCCTGTGATTTGGGTGTTGAGCTGTTCTGGACTGAACCCTCTTCCTTTGAGTTGTATCGAACCCGATACGCCACCAATCGTTTTATCACCGATTAATCGACCTATCTGGAATCCTTTAGTCTCGATTGAGGCGGTGTAAAAAGCATGTTCTGCTCTACCGAGATTACCCAGTTCAAAATTAGCCTCTAGTCGCCCAAGCGCACTGCCTAAAGTTCCCTCAAAAGTCAAAACATCGCCTTGAAGAGCAAGCGCGCCAACCATAGTCGTTTTGCCCAATCGCTTTAAAGAGGCCGGCAAATTAGGCCCCAAATCTTGAGGCATAAAATCAATTAAATCGTCGCGTCGACTCGTGAGACGCATCTCTTTAATGCCCAAATAAAATGGCGCCTCATTCAGCATGTTTTTTAGCTTAACCTCCCCTTGAAGTAACGATTGTCGATACTGCAGTCGGGCTTGACTCCAGCTCAAATTATTAAGCGTCCCATGCAATCCACCCGAGAGTCCAATAAATCCACCTTGATCGAATGCGTCGTACCAATTGTTGATGTCTGAAGTCGCAAAAACAGAGCCTTCCTCTAAATCAAGTTCTAGATAAACCTTGTCTGAAAAATCACTCATGCCCTGCGGGAAGGACAGTGATAAATCTCCGCGCAGATCCGATAATTGCGGGGTGATAAGATTCATATGAGCTATCCCCATGGTAGTAGCGTCGTAATAATAATCTCCGGAGAGCTTGGCGACATAAAGGCCAAAATTACTGTCAAATCCCATAGAATTTATCTTGGCCCCGAGCTCTGGCCCACTGATTCTGAAATCTTGAGCACTCAAAAAGACATGATTGAAGCCCAAATCTTGTAGCGATTCAGGATTGAGATCTTGTATTTCAATACGAGTATTTTCAAGCCTTAGACCGCCAATGAGTAAAACAAATGGATCTTGATCTTGGGCTTGTTCTGGTGATGCAGGAAATTGAGCTAAAAAATGATCTAAGCTATGGATTGGCTCCTCTTTATACGTAATTATACGAAGTAACGCATCCTCAAGTGAAAGACGACCAAAGGCCCATCTGCCAGCCTCTATGTCCGTCAAACTAAGGATATTGGTGCTCATTTTTGAGGCATGGATCAACGTGTCTTGGTGGTGATCCAGAATCAACACTTCACGTAAATCAATGGCGCCTTTCCAATTCAGACCCAAACGCTTAATGCGCACATCAACACCAAAATCTTTGTTTATTTTTTTAGTCAGTGACTGAGCCAATGATGATTGAACAGAAGGAATACTCAATACGATGAGCACTCCAAAGACCAACAACAGGATCAAGAGGGCAAGACGCTTTAGTATTTGAATTAGTTTTTTGATCCCCCTTATTGTTTTAAATTTGTCTCAAACTATTGTGCTCGCCACAATGAATCAATCACCATTGAGTAAAGCGATCTATATTTTGGCCATTGAGTCCTCATGTGATGACACTGCGGCGGCTGTATTGCATAACGACCAGGTCTTATCCAATGTTGTTGCGAATCAAGAAATTCATCGCGCCTATGGCGGAGTGGTTCCGGAACTGGCCTCAAGGGCCCATCAACAAAATATCGTTCCTGTGGTTCATCAGGCCTTACAGCAAGCAAATATCGATAAA
>DDCS01000088.1 GCA_002335345.1 Flavobacteriaceae bacterium UBA2000
TTTCCTGTTGATTCTGTGCTTAAAAAGCTCAATAAGACGGGCTATGCGCATCATATCGAGCGTCTTATGGTCATGGGCAATATTATGGTCCTTTGTGAATTTGATCCCGATGAGGTTTACCGATGGTTTATGGAGTATTTTATCGATGCCTTCGATTGGGTAATGGTGCCAAATGTCTACGGGATGAGTTTGTTTGCTGACGGCGGAATCATGAGTACAAAACCGTATATCAGTGGCAGTAATTACCTTATGAAAATGAGTGATTATCCCAAAGGTCCTTGGCAAGAGATATGGGATGGTTTGTTCTGGCGATTTATGGATAAGCACCGCTCTTTTTTTCTCTCTAATCCGCGTTTGGCTATGTTGGTGCGCAGTTTAGATAAAATGAAGCCTGAAACACTTGAGCGGCATTTGACTCAGGCACAAAAATTTCTGGATCAGCTGGATCATGAATCGGTTTAGAAGATGATTTTCTAAGCCTGTTTTACACAATAAAAGTTAGATTGAATTTATGTTCCGTTACGGATCAGTTTCAATAGAAGAATAAAGGAAAATTAATTATATTCACAACATGGGAGTAGGAAACATTGTATTAATAACATTTGCCTTGTGCATCGTTTTAGGTCTTTTAGCATTAACGGCTAATCGCGCCTAATCATGATCTGGAACGAGCAAGAGATATCTTCAGCCGATAAAGTTACTCGGCTGAGGATGATTAATGCCATAACGGGAATAAAACCCGCTAATTTAATTGGGACTCAAGACGCCTCAGGAAGGCACAACTTGGCTGTATTTAGCTCCGTCGTGCACTTGGGGAGCAATCCGGCTTTGATCGGCTTTATCTTGCGCCCTTATGGCGAAGTCCCCCGGCATACATGGCAAAATATACAAGCCACGGGTCATTACACCATCAACCATATTCCAGCGTCCATGACTGAGCAGGCGCATAGGACTTCGGCAAAATTCCCAGAAGAGGTTTCTGAATTTGAGCGTTGTGGTTTTACCCCTGAAATGGTTTCGGGCATACGGGCACCCTTTGTCGGTGAAAGCACGCTTAAAATGGGGCTGAGTTTTGTTTCTGCCACCGAAATTCCTTTGAATGGTACGACCTTGGTTATCGGTAAAATAATTTATTTATCCATTCCGGATCACTTTATCGATGAGGCCGGTGAGTTGGATTTAGCCCAAGCGAATTCTGCGGGTATTTCTGGTTTGAATACCTACTACAGTTTACACAAAATTGGCCAATATCCTTATGCTCGACTTAGTGATATGGATCATGAGAATTCCCATCATGCGGACTTTGATCAGTCTTCTGAGACTCCTTCAGAATAGTTACAGGAACATCCACATTTCCAGAGTAAAAGACAACGATTTCGGCGGGTTCATCTCCATTATTTTCACCGTGATGCCATTGATTGACCATTTCTACTATAGGGTCTCCAGCCTTCATTTGAAGCGTATCTCCAGCTTCACTAATGACGGTCAAATGCCCGCTAAGTAAAATACCCGCATTAATTACAGGATGACGATGAACTGGGAGTTTGGTGTGTGGGGGAATGGTAATGCGCAATGCGGTCATCTGAGGATGCTCAGAGGTGTAATCGGGTAAAGGGGTGCCATTCCAACTTTGGGTGGTTTGGATTAGCGTCTCTACCTGAAGGTCACTTGAGGCAGCCGCTTCTCCAGAAACAGGTGTTTCGCTGGAGGCTGATGCTTTGCTCGAGGCTGTTGCTTCGTTGGAAAAACGATCTATCTCCAATGAACTTTTGGTCTGTTCCTGACCACAACTTAGGATCACAAAGGACATCAGTCCCAGGTGAATTAAATAATTGTAGCGCATCCTTTAGCCCTTTAGTTTTTAATGATTTTCTTTTGAACCTTTTGACCGTCTGCAGTGGTAAATTCAAAGGTGTAAACCCCCGAAGAATAATTGCTGATGTCGAATTCATTCTCGGGTTCTGACAAAGCTTTTTGGTCTATTAAGGCACCTTTCAGATCATAAATATTTAACTGAGTAAGACGACCAAAACTCGTGTCGTAAGTCATCTGCACCCGCCCGCTCGTTGGATTAGGGCCTAGGCGAACGGCCCGCTCGAACGCGTCTAAATCTTCAATAGAGAGGGCTTGGACAATATCCAAAACCTCCTGGGCGCTCAAGCTGCGGTTGTAAATTAAAATGTCATCAAAAACACCCGGGAAAATATTGTTGGGGACGTCGGCTTGCGTCCCAACCGTAAAGGGATAAACACTGGTTAACAAATTTGAGCCGTAAACGCGTTGCGCTGCCAAGTTGCCATCGAGATATAAGTAGGCTGTATCGCCATCATATACGGCGGCGACATGAACCCAAGTGCCGGTTGTGATCGGGCTGCTGTCAATCGGCGGGTCAACATTTACATTCCAGCGAATTTCTTGATTCGGGGTGAGGCCCAGATAGTAGCCGCCGACGTCAAAGCCAGCCCAATTATTGAGAAGCCCTGTCCAATCAATTACGGTTTCATCTATTTTCATCCAAAGACATAAGGATAGGGCATTTTCGGCGCTGAAATCATAAATCTGGGGATCAGATTGTGTATCCAGATATTGATTGATCAATTTTAACGCCATATCGGGCTCGCCATATCGGTTTTGCGCTGGAAGTAGAAATCCACCTGTTGGAAATGGGTCTAAAGGCACACTATTTTGGGTGCTGTAGTTGGCATAATCATTGCCGTCGAGTTTGTAATAACCTTGTAATCCTTCTTGAGGGATTTGGGCAATTAGGCTGTGGCTGCAAAGAAGTCCCAATAAAGTAAAAACAGCGCTTTGGATTGATTTGATGTTCATGTTGTTTTGGTGAGTCTAGAAGTTAGGATAATGTTGATTGTCAGATTTTAAAGTTAGCGAAAAATTTAATTCAATCATGCACGGTTCAGGGGATGGTCAAAAATAGCCAGATAAAAATTCGAGGGGTGTGCTCATTATTGAGGGGTATAATTTTGTAAATTGCTCTTCGATGAAATTAAACGAATCGCTCATACGCACTGTCCCTGATTTCCCTAAACCAGGGATTCAATTCAAAGACATTACCCCGCTTTTAAAGGACCCCGAGGGGATCAAACAATGCCTTCACGCGATGATGCCCGACCGGGAAACGAAAGTGGATGTTTTGGTGGGTATAGAATCTCGTGGATTTATTCTAGGGCCGCTGATGGCTCAATCATTGAACTGCGGCTTTGTTCCTATTCGCAAAAAAGGAAAATTGCCCCATCAAACCCTGGAGGCGTCTTACGATCTTGAGTATGGGAGCGCCACCATAGAAATTCATCGCGATGCGATTCAGCCTGGAGATCGGGTTTTGCTCCACGATGATGTGTTGGCCACAGGGGGAACAGCTATAGCAGCCATAAAGCTCATAGAGGCTTTAGGGGGGGAAGTTGTGTGTTGTTCGTTTATTATTGAACTAACCGAGCTAAAGGCAAGGCCGCTCATCGAGCGTTACCCCATTAAAGTGGCTTATCAATTTTAAGGGCTCAGCCTAAGGCGTTTATCGTCACCCAATAGCGATAAGCCAATAGGGCCAGCTGCCATTTCTTAGCTTTGGCTAAATCCAAACGCCTCGCGGTAAAGCTGGGTAAGATGATTTTATTTAGCCGAGCAAGAATTTTAAATAATCCGCGTTTCATGAACTGGGAATTTGCTTGGAAAATTACAAAAATTCAAGCGGCGAGCACTCACGAGCGCTGCCTAATTTGTATCTTCGTGCAACTTTATATTTATGAGCTATCTGTATCTTTTTTTAGGGTTAACGGCTTTGGTTATCGGTGGAGAGTATTTGGTTCGCGCGGCTGTTGGGCTCTCATTCAAATTAAAGCTCTCCAAAATGATTATTGGCCTCACCGTGGTCTCCTTTGCCACTTCTGCTCCAGAACTATTGGTGAGTCTAAGTGCTGCGCTCAATGGCTATAGCGCTATTGCTCTTGGGAATGTAATTGGTTCGAATATCGCCAACATTGGCCTGGTATTGGGCATTACTGCACTGATCAGTCCCATAATTATCGATAATGATTTTTATAAGATTAATTGGCCCGTGATGTTTTCGGTCAGTGTGGCCCTTACGTTTTTGCTTATTTTCCAAAATGGAATCTCTGTATGGGCGGGTTCTGGTCTATTGGCTTGTCTACTGATCTATCTTTTTATGCTGATCAAGCGCAATAAAAGAGAAACCCCACAAGAGGAGGACGCTATTGAAGGTATCGATGAGTCCTTGGCGGTTGTCTCTGGCATTAAAATAGGCATATGGCTCATTATCGGGGCCCTTGCTTTGTATTTTGGCAGTGATTGGCTGGTCAAAGGGGCCGTAGAGATTGCTACCGATTTGGGCGTGAGTCAACGGGTTATTGCGGTGACTGTTATCGCTGTGGGAACAAGTGTGCCAGAGCTTGCGGCTTCTGTTATTGCGGCCCTAAAAAAAGAAAAGGCATTATCACTGGGAAACCTTATTGGCTCCAATATCTTTAATATTGCTTGTGTCCTAGGATTAACGGCGATGATACATCCGATTCATATAAATCCTGCAGAATTTTCTCCATGGGATCTCTATTGGATGATTGGTTTTGCTGCGGCACTTTTGGTGCTTATTCTTTTACCGAGTCCACATCGGATTGGTCGATATGAGGGCTTATTTTTATTGATTGCCTATGCTGTATTTATTAGCACAACCATAAATTAATTTATCAATTCACGGGATTGGTGTTAATTTTTAGGGGGTTGTTAATAAAATAATTCCCTTTTTTCATAACAAACTTGAAAATTTAGGGGGGTCGTTGTTTGATTTGAATTATTTTTGCCGAATAATTTAATAATCCAACGACTATGTCCACTTTAAGATTTCAGGCGCTAAAGGAAACTCTTGGGCGCCGACCAGTATCTGTTAATGAACCTGCACGACGTTCAGAAATTTTTGGTCAAAATGTGTTTAACGAAAACGCCATGCGTCAATATTTGACCAAGGCTTCTTTTAAAGCAGTTCAAGAGGCTGTCTTAAAGGGAACCAAAATTGAGCGTTCTGTGGCGGATCAAATTTCTACCGGGATGAAAGAATGGGCGATTTCCAAAGGAGCGACTCATTATACCCACTGGTTTCAACCTTTGACCGGAGCTACGGCAGAAAAGCACGATGCATTTTTTGAAACTGTAGAGGGGGGACAAGCCATGGAGAAATTTGGAGGGGGTCAGTTGGTTCAGCAAGAACCGGACGCGTCTAGTTTTCCTAACGGGGGGATACGCAATACGTTTGAAGCTCGTGGATATACGGCATGGGATCCAACCTCTCCAGCGTTTATTTACGGAACCACGCTTTGTATTCCAACAGTATTTGTCTCTTATACAGGAGAAGCGCTTGACAATAAAACGCCACTTTTAAGATCGCTTCAATCCGTAGATCAAGCGGCTACAGAAGTGGCCAAGTATTTTGACAAATCGGTTTCAAAAGTAATCGCAACCCTGGGGTGGGAGCAAGAATATTTCTTGGTCGACAAAGCGCTTGTCGATGCGCGCCCAGATCTTAAGTTAGCAGGGCGTACCCTTTTGGGGCATTCTTCTGCCAAAGGCCAACAATTAGACGATCATTATTTTGGTTCAATCCCCACCCGTGTATTGAACTTCATGCGTGATTTGGAAAATGAGTGTATGCTCCTAGGCGTGCCTGTAAAGACACGTCACAATGAGGTGGCTCCAAATCAATTCGAGTTGGCGCCCATATTTGAAGAAGCAAACCTAGCGGTAGATCACAACTCATTACTCATGGATGTCATGGATAAAGTGGCCGATCGTCATGATTTTAAGGTACTCTTCCATGAAAAACCTTTTGCCGGCATCAATGGGAGCGGAAAACACAATAACTGGTCTTTGGCTACTGACACTGGGGTGAATTTATTGAGTCCTGGATCAACACCAATGAAGAACCTTCAGTTTTTGACTTTCTTTATCAACACCATCAAGGCGGTCAATGAGTATGAAGAATTAATTCGTGCTGCGATTGCCAGTGCCAGTAACGATCACCGATTAGGGGCCAATGAGGCGCCTCCGGCGATTATCTCTGTATTCATTGGCTCTCAATTAACTGAGGTTTTGGATGAGCTTGAAAAAGTTACTGACGGTAAACTGTCTCCTCAGGAAAAAACGGAACTTAAATTAAATGTGGTTGGAAAAATTCCTGAGATTCTTTTAGACAACACGGATCGTAACCGTACATCGCCTTTTGCTTTTACCGGAAATAAATTTGAATTGCGCGCGGTTGGTTCCACAGCAAACTGTGCGAATCCAATGACGGTTCTAAACGCTATTGTGGCCAGGCAATTGATTGAGTTCAAAGCTGAGGTTGATGCCCTTATTGCCGATAAAAAGATGAAAAAAGACGATGCCATCTTTAACGTCCTGCGCGAGTACATTAAAGACTCAAAACGCATTCGTTTTGAAGGCGACGGTTATGGACAGGCATGGGAAGATGAAGCCGCTAAACGAGGTCTAAGCAACAATAAAACGACGCCACAGGCCCTTAAAGCGAAAGTTTCAAAGCAGGCTATTGAGCTTTATGAGCAACTCGGAATCATGAGTAAAGTAGAAATTGAAGCGCGTCATGAAATTGAAGTTGAAGAATATGCGAAGCGCATCCAGATAGAAGGACGTATTTTGGGGGATATCGCCCGAAATCACGTAATCCCTACGGCGATTCGCTATCAAAATATCTTAATTGAGAATGTACAAGGACTGAAAGACATCTATGGAGAGGGGTTCAAAAAAATCGCTGCAGAGCAAATGAGTTTGATTGAGCAAATCAGCGGTCATATCGAGCACATTAACAAAGGCATTACTCAGATGATCGAAGCACGCAAGAAAGCCAATACTTTGGAAGATATGGAGGCTTGCGCGTTTGCCTATTGCAACGAAGTAAAACCGTTTTTTGATGATATTCGTTATCATTGTGATAAATTGGAGCTCCTTGTGGACGATGAGCTTTGGCCACTGGTGAAATACCGCGAATTGTTATTCACACGATAAATTGTTCTGAAAAAGAGAAAAGGGGTTACAAAACCGAGGTTTTGAACCCCTTTATTTTTTTACCTTTGCCCCAATGAGTCAAGAGATTTCAAAACGGTATGCCCAACGCGGGGTTTCCTCGGCTAAGACTGAGGTACATAAAGCCATTGAAAAGGTCGATAAAGGCCTATTTCCAGGGGCATTTTGCAAAATAGTTCCCGATTATCTTACAGGGAGTCCTGATCATTGTTTGGTGATGCACGCAGATGGCGCGGGAACGAAATCTTCTTTGGCCTATATGTATTGGCGTGAAACAGGAGATTTGAGTGTTTGGAAGGGCATTGCACAAGATGCTTTAATCATGAATATCGATGATCTTCTCTGTGTCGGGGCGGTTGACAATATCTTGTTATCCTCCACAATTGGACGCAATAAAAATTTAATCCCAGGCGAAGTGCTTTCGGCAATCATCCAAGGAACACAAGAATTAGTTGAAGAGCTCAGCGCTAAAGGCGTGACCATTCATGCCACTGGAGGAGAGACCGCCGATGTTGGGGACCTAGTCCGAACCATCATTGTCGATTCTACAGTTACGGCTCGATTAAAGCGCACTGAGGTGATCGATAATGCCAATATTAAACCAGGTAATGTGATTGTAGGTTTGGCGTCCTTTGGACAAGCCACTTATGAACAGGAGTACAATGGTGGAATGGGCAGTAACGGATTGACTTCTGCCCGCCATGATGTTTTTGCGAAAAGCCTTGCAAAGCGCTACCCGGAGAGTTATGATGCAGCGGTTCCGGAAGAATTAGTTTATTCCGGGACTAAAGAACTCACTCAGCTCATTGAGGGAACGCCACTTGACGCGGGGAAGCTCGTTTTATCCCCCACAAGAACATACGCTCCTGTCGTCAAAGCAATTTTTGACACCATGGGGCGTCCATGTATTGATGGTATGGTACACTGCAGTGGTGGCGCCCAAACTAAAATCATGCACTTTTTATCCAGTGGGCAGGTCATTAAGGACAATTTATTTCCCACGCCCCCATTATTTGATTTGATTCAAAGGGAAAGCCAAACGCCTTGGAAAGAAATGTACCAGGTTTTTAACATG
>DDCS01000046.1 GCA_002335345.1 Flavobacteriaceae bacterium UBA2000
TATTTTACTTCACGTAGTATGGATGTTTACATCGCTAAACTTCGAAAGTATTTAAGCGTTGATCCTCAGGTAGAAATCATTAACATACACGGGGAAGGTTTTCGATTAGTGGTGAAGGGAGAAACGGAGCATTAATCTTTTATCTTGATTCGATAAAATCGACGATTTCTTCGAGTGGACGCTCACGCTTAAACCATTTTATGTCCTGGTTTTTTTTAAACCAGGTCATTTGTCTTTTCGAAAAACGCCTTGTGTTTTGTTTGATCAAATCGACAGCCTGCGCTAAACTCAGTTTGTTTTCAAAATAGTCAAACAACTCTTTATAACCCACCGTTTGTAGGGCATTTAGGTTTTTATGGGGAATGAGTGACTCGACTTCCTGTGTTAACCCAAGATTGATCATTTGATCAACGCGCTTGTTGATGCGCTCATAAATTTCTTCTCTGTGGGCAGTAATCCCAACGAGGGTAAATCTAAAAGGGCGTTGTTTGGTCGATGACTTTCTCAAATCAGAAAAAGGGATTCCGGAACTCCGGTAAATTTCTAGGGCCCGGATCACTCTTTGCGGATTCATAAGATCCACTTGTGCATAATATTTGGGGTCTACACGCTTTAACTCTTCCTGAAGCGCACCAATTCCGTAATGAACTAATTCTTGATTTAACTCATCTCGAATAGCTTTCGGAACCTCAGGGAAATCGTCCAAACCGTATAGAAGTGCATTTATATAAAGCCCAGATCCACCTACAACGACGGTACGCTTATGGTTTTTGGAAAATTTTTCGATCAAACTCAAGGCTTCGCGTTCAAAATCACCTACTGTATAATCATCAAATATACTTTTATGTTGGATCAAAAAGTGCGGCGCAGCACTCAGCTCGTGATTATCGGGTACGGCCGTGCCAAGGGACATTTCCTTATAAAATTGTCGTGAATCTGCAGAGATTATGTTACACGTCCAATATTGAGCTAAATCTATCGCCAATTTAGTTTTGCCGATCGCCGTCGGACCCACGATAACAATTACTTCATGTACTTTTTCCATTAGTTTCTAATAACTACTAATGTTCATGAAGTTGATGCCCACAATTCCAACAAAAGCTGGCCGTATCTTTTTGTCCTTCGGCGCTGCAATTGGGGCAGGACTGCGTATTGTATTCGGGCTCCAAAATAGAGGTTTTGGCATAGGCTACACTGACAATTCCCGTGGGGACCGCGATGATTCCATACCCCATGATCATAATAATTGAGGCAATAAATTGACCCAGTGGCGTGGCAGGAGTGATGTCGCCAAAACCAACCGTAGTTAAGGTGACGATACACCAATAGATGCCTTTTGGTATGCTTGTAAATCCACTTGCTTCTCCCTCAACAAGGTACATAAGTGTTCCTGCAATCATGGAAACAATAAGTACGGTAAAGAGAAAAACAAGAATTTTGGGTTTGGACAACTTCAAGGCCTCCTTTAATCGATGTCCCTCCTTCATATAACGCGTTATTTTTAAAATTCTAAAGACGCGAAGCAAACGCAAAGCCCGCAGTGTAGCCAAAGCTGCAGTTCCGCTAATAAATAAAGAAAGGTAAAGCGGGAAGATCGCAACTAAATCAACGAGGCCATAAAAACTAAAGATATAATGCCGGGGTTTATTTATACAGATGATTCTTAAAATGTATTCAATGGTAAAGAGTACGGTAATCACCCATTCTGCTCGGACAAAGAAAACATACCAATATTCCGGTAGCCCCCTGACGCTCTCAAGCATAACAAACAAGACACTCGCCAGTATAAAAAGCAAAAGGATAACATCAAACCATTTACCCGCAGTGGTGTCTGCTTCATAAATAATTTCATGAAGTTTTTTTTGCCATGGTCTAAGCGTTGATGGGTTCATAAAGGGGTGCTTGCGTTCTTAAAAATAGTGAAGATTTGGAACATAGGAGGGCTCTCCCATAAATCAATCATTTAGATTAAGGACCTTTAATACTTTATGCCTGCGTAAATAGGACTGAATAATATGTTGTGCATCTCTATTGTCTTGCATTGGGCGGATAATCGATTTTAAAACGTTTGTGTTCTGAATTTGAAAGTTTAGCGAATAATAGCCAAATCCTTTAAAGGCTCCTTTTTCAATGAGAATGCAAGAACGTTCTTCAAGAGAACGCCCTTTGTCAATTATTAAGAGATCATTGGACTGATATTGATTTTTTGCAATGAATTCCATGACTCTTTGATTGTATTCATCGGGAGTTTCTTCCCCGATACACGCCCCATTGCATTGTTCAAGACTATAGAGAAAACAGGCTTCTTTACTCTGATAAAGACTATTTAATTTTTGACAAAGCTCATGTTGTTCTGTGATTTTGAACAAAACAGATTTTGCCTGAGCAAAAGTGGTGAAGGTAGTTATTGACTTTTTTCTTCGGTCAGAGGGTTCGACCTTAAGATTTATATACCCACGCTCATCGGTAAAATGGGTTAACTGGTATCTGAATAAAGATCGTCTTAATGACCTGTTATAAAGAGGTTTATGTAGTTTTATTTCTTCACTTTCTTTAAGCAATGCGATGAGCTCATTTCCGGTTCGCTCTACCTGAACATCGGCGGTTTCTAATTGAAGCTTCTTGCTTTTTCGATCCTGTCCGGTAAAGTGCTGGGTCAATCTTTTTTTAATGTTTTTACTCTTTCCGATATAAATCAGTTTACCTTCCTGATTGCGCAGATAATAAACACCAATCTCCGATGGTGCTTGTTCGATAAGCGCCAATAGTTTTGGTTCGATTTGTTTTTTGGGGTCGATCCGAATCGAGGATTGCACAATACTCTTTTCGATATCTCGATCAATGAGCATCTGAAATAATTTGACCGTGGCCAAAGCATCTCCTTGTGCGCGATGTCGATCACTAATGGGAATCCCCAGGGCACGCACGAGTTTACCCAGACTATAGCTGGCATGACCGGGCAATAATTTTTTGGACAATTCTACCGTACATAAAGTCTTTCGTTCAAAGTCATAGCCTAAACGATCGAACTCTGTGCGCAGAACACGATAATCAAATTGTGCATTATGGGCGACTAAAACCGCATCTTGAGTCATTTCGACGATACGCTTTGCGACCTCATAAAACTTTGGAGCCTGGCGCAACATCGAATTATTGATCCCTGTAAGGGAGACGACAAAGGCTTGTATTGGGCGCTCGGGATTGACAAGACTGATAAATTGATCGACTATTTGGTAGCCGTCGTGCCGATAAATCGCAATTTCAGTAATGCCTTCTTCGTTAAATTTTCCTCCTGTCGTTTCTATGTCGACTATTGCGTACATGTTTCGAGATCAAGTTTAATGGGCTGGCCTTGACCCGAATATTGCACTCCCTACACGAATCATATTGCTCCCCAGTTCAAGGGCCAAAGGATAATCGCCACTCATGCCCATAGATAAAATCTCAAGATTATGGGCCGATTTATTTTGATCAAAAAAGCTTTTTAAAACTGAAAACTCGTGCTTAATTTGTTCCCTGTCGTGGGTAAAAGTCGCCATGCCCATAACTCCACGAATATTAATGTTCTCCATAGGTTTTGTCCTTAAGTGCTCTAAAAAGATTAAGGCGCCCTTGGGATCAAAACCGTATTTCTCTTCCTCTTTAGCAATTTTTATTTGAATGAGACAGTCAATTACGCGTCGATAGCGTGCGCCTTGTCGGTCGATTTCATTGGCCAATTTGACCCGATCTAATGAGTGTATCAATGAAACATAAGGGGCGATGTACTTAACCTTATTGGTTTGTAAGTGTCCAATCATGTGCCATTGTATATCTCTGGGGAGTTCTTCCCATTTCTGAGTCATTTCTTGAACTTTATTCTCCCCAAAAATTCGATGCCCAGTCGTGTAGGCCTCCATGATCGCTTGATTCGGTTTGGTTTTAGAAACCGCAACCAGAGTCACATTATCAGAAATTTCAGATTTTAATTGCTGTAGATTTTGACTTATCGAATCACTCATAGTTGTTTATTAAGCAAATCGAGCAGCGACCTTTTCAGCTTTTTTGCTTTCGCTGTAGTCATAGAATCCTTCTTTACTTTTTACCCCAAGTTTACCCGCTTGAACCATATTGACAAGCAAAGGGCAGGGGGCAAATTTAGATTCTTTAAACCCTTGATGCATCACATTTAAAATGGAGAGGCAAACATCGAGACCGATAAAGTCCGCAAGTTGTAATGGGCCCATAGGATGTGCCATTCCGAGTTTCATGATCTGGTCAATTTCTTTGACGCCAGCCACGCCAGTGTGCAATGTGAAAATGGCCTCATTGATCATTGGGATCAATATTCTATTGGCAACAAAACCAGGGTAATCTTGAACGGACACCGGTGTTTTGCCCAATTTTTCTGACATCTCTTTAACGACCTGAAAAGTCTCTTGACTGGTCGAGTATCCCGAAATTATTTCGACCAGCTTCATTAAAGGAACTGGGTTCATAAAGTGCATGCCAATGACACGATCCGGCCGATTGGTCACCGCCGCAATAGCGGTAATGGAAATCGATGAGGTATTGGTCGCTAGAATCGTATCATCGGGACAAAAGCGGTCTAAATCTTTGAATATACTTTTTTTCAGCGCTTCTTGTTCAGTAGCGGCTTCCACGACTAAGCTCGCATATTCCACCCCAGCTTCAAGACTCGTATAGGTCGTAATGTTCGCCAAAGTTTGAGTTTTTATTTCTTGAGTTATGCTGCCTTTTGCTAACATTCGATCAAGATTAGCCTCTATGGTACTGAGCCCCTTGTCTAAGGCTTGTTGCGATACGTCAATGAGTTGAACGCGAAAATCATTCTGAGCAAAAGTATGAGCGATACCGTTGCCCATAGTTCCTGCGCCAATTACGGCTACATTTTTCATAATTCTATTTTTTAAAACTTTCAATTACCATCAAGGCGACCCTTAATGCTTGAGCCCCATCATTTAAATCGACAATGGGTACGGTATTTTTTTCAATGGCATCAGCAAACGACTCCAATTCATCGAGGATGGCATTATTGCTTCCGATTACGGGATTATCGAAATATATCTGTTTTTTTTGCCCCTCTGCATTGGATAAAATCATAGCAAAATCATCAGGATGCTCCGGAGCGTTTTTCATTTTTACAACTTCACAGGTTTTATCCAAGTAGTCCACCGATATATAGGCATCTTTTTGAAAGAAGCGCACCTTGCGCATTTTTTTCATGGAGATACGACTTGCCGTCAAATTGGCCACGCATCCGTTTTCGAACTCAATTCTAGCATTGGCGATATCGGGTGTTTCAGAGATCACCACAACACCGCTTGCGCTGACCTGTTTTACGGGGCTTTTTACCACACTAAGCACGGCATCAATATCGTGAATCATTAAGTCCAAGACCACGGGTACATCAGTGCCTCGCGGATTAAACTCTGCAAGTCGGTGTGTTTCGATAAACATTGGTGACTGAATCTTGTCCTTAACCGCGGTAAACGCTGGATTGAATCGTTCGACATGACCCACTTGACCTTTGAGTCCTTTTTGCTTTGCTAAGGCGATTAGCGTTTCCGCTTGGTCAGTGGTTTCAGTAATTGGCTTTTCAATAAATACGTGTTTACCCGCATTGAGCACAGACATGGCGCCATCAAAGTGATGGGTGGTCGGGGTGACAATATCAATTAAATCACAGGCATTGATTAAATCTTCAGGCCGTTCGAAGTACGTATAACCGAAGGTTTTTTCTATTTCTTTGGCTAACTCTTGATCGGCATCATAAAAACCAACCAACTCAAATCGCTCGCTTTGTTGTAGTAATTTGAGGTGAATCTTTCCTAAGTGGCCTGCGCCAAATACTCCTGCTTTTAGCATGCATTTTGAATTTTAACAAAGATACCGTTTTTACCCAAAAATAGCCTGTTGAACTGAGCCAATTTAGCCATCTGTTTCTTAGTTTTGTTTTGGATTTGAACGATATAATTCAGCGCAGTTTTCAATAGTATTTCATGCAAGATTCTTTTATACACAAGGGCAAAAGAAAGCAACTGCTCGCTAAATTAAGGCAAAAGGGCATCAGCGATGAGCAGGTCCTTGAAGCGATGGATCAGGTACCAAGGCATTTATTTATGGACAGTGGTTTTTTGGACCACGCCTATAGTGACAAGGCTTTTCCTATCGCAGCAGATCAAACAATTTCCCAGCCTTTTACTGTGGCCAAACAAACTGAATTATTGCGATGTGCTGCCGGCCAAAAAATACTTGAAATTGGAACCGGAAGTGGCTATCAAAGTGCGGTTTTGGTGGCTCTTGGGGTCCAGCTCTATACAATTGAACGCCAGAATGAATTGTTTAAGAAGTCCTCTTTGCTCCTTAAAAAAATGGGATTTAGTCCTAAAAAGTTAATTTTTGGCGATGGTTATAAGGGGTATCCAGAACAAGCCCCTTATGACGGGATTATCGTCACTGCGGGGGCGCCGTTTGTCCCAATGCCCCTATTGGCTCAACTAAACATTGGCGGACGGTTGGTTATTCCCCTTGGAGAAAAGGATCAAATCATGACGGTTTTTGAGCGCGTCTCTGAAAAGAAATTTGACAAATCAACCCATGGGCCCTGCAAGTTTGTGCCGCTTTTAGCCGATAAGAACTAAGTGGTGATCTAAACCAATAGATCCAAACATAAGGCCCCTAAGGTTTTTACGACTTGTGTGGGGTAAAGCCCAAGTTCAGGGGCGCCTTCACATAGGTGTATATAGCGCAGGTTTTTATGTCCTGCCAAAATTCGGACTATTGTTCTGACTTCGGCTAACGACAAACCATCGGGACTCTGGGCACTGCTTCCCATATTGACGATAACATCCAAGTCTAATTCGAGCCCGAACTGATCGTGAATAATGGGTTCCGCCCAACGCTTAAAAAGATCATTTCGCGCTTCACAGGGAGTATCGAGCCACTTGTTCAGAGCGAGGTAATTTATTTGATTGTTTTTAAGCGCGATCAGCTCCATGATCCCCGGTGAGAGTGTATGCTCATGGAGTCCAAAAATGCCGTATTGAACTAAATCATTCTCCAAAATAGCCCGTTGAAAACCATTCCCACTATGGCGATATTCGTCATTACGCAGGTCGGTATGGGCATCGATATTTAGGCAATGCATTCCTTGATTTAGGGCTTTGCTGCTGGCTCTAAGCAATCCAAGAGCGTTGTTGTGGCCTCCTCCAATCACCACCGGAATATAGCCATCGGCAATTAAGGGTTGGACCACCTCATCAACACGTTTGTCTAAGGTTAGCAGTAAATGATTAAATGTCTTTTGATCGTTTTTATCCCGCCAATCCAAAGTCAAGCTTTCTTCCATGAGGTCATTACACTCAATAGTTCCCAGTAGGGCGACTTGTGCCAAGGGACTGTTTGTTGCCGCGGGCAGACTGCAAAAATAGTTCAGAAAGGCGGCCCAAGTTTTAGCCGCTCCTGGGCGACCACCATTGGCCCTGATGCCAATGTCTTCTGGAATACCCAGCAAGAGATAGCGGGCTTTAGAGGTCTGTAAATCTTTTTCTGAGGTAATCAGTGAGAGGACCTCTCCAAGACGCGGTTCTCCCGGTCTTTTGATGGTCAATTGATCGATATACTGTGGGTCAATATAACGTAAGGCCGTCATAACAGTCGTCCGTTTAAAATTACTTGATCAATATGATTTTGACCGAAATCATAGGGGAGGTGGCTGAAATCCTTTAATGGGTCCGTAATGATTAAACTGGCTTTTTTTCCTTTGGTGATTGAGCCATGAGTCGCTTCCAGTCCCATGGCATAGGCCCCATTAATGGTGGCCGCGTTTAGCGCTTCGGCTGGAGTCATTTTCATGCGCATACAAGCCAGAGAAACCACTAAATTCATATTGCCTGAAGGCGCTGAGCCGGGATTAAAATCTGTCGCTAAGGCAAGGGGTAAGCCCCGGTCAATAATTGCTCTAGCCGGTGTAAAAGGAATATCGAGAAAAAGAGAACAACCCGGCAGGGCCACCGGCATGGTCTGACTATTTTCTAAAGCTATGAGGTCTTCTTCGATCAGTTCTTCGAGATGATCTACACTGAGTACTTCCATGGCCACACCCAGGGCTACGCCCCCAATAGCATTGAATTGATTGACATGGATTTTCCCTTTTAAACCAAATCTGGCGCCAGCAGACAATATTTTCTCTGTATCCTCTAAATCAAAATAACCTTCCTCACAAAAGACATCGATGTAATCGGCGAGTTTTTGAGCCGCCACTTCCGGAATCATCTCCTTACAGATCTGTTGGACGTACTCGTCTTTTTGATTCTTGTATAATTCGGGTAGGGCATGAGCCCCCAAAAAAGTCGTTTTAATGGCTACGGGATACTTTTCTGACAAACGTTTGGCCACGCGAAGCATTTTAAGTTCAGCCTCAAGATTGAGGCCATAGCCACTTTTTATTTCAAGGGCACCGGTTCCTTGATAAGCACAGAGTTCTAATCGCTGGGCAGCTTGCTCATAAAGTTGTTTTTCAGAAGTTTTGTCCAGTCTGGCGGCACTATTTAAGATACCGCCCCCAAGTGCAGCAATTTCTTGATAACTCTTGCCCTCAAGCCGCTGAACAAATTCATCCACACGTTCACCGGCGTATACGATATGCGTATGGGAGTCACAGTAGGTCGGCATTACGACGCGGTCCGTACAATCTATGATGTTTTTTGTGGCATTTAAGGGGGCCGTTTCCATAGGGCCAAAATCGGCAATCTGATCTTTATCAATAAGTAACCAGGCATTTTGGATAAGGGGCAAATCACGCATTTCCCCTCCGGCAACGAAAGACACTTCGGGTTCACGAATCTGCAAAAGTTGATGAATATTGATCAGAAGTGTTTTCATAATGGACCCATAGGTTGCGGTTTAACGTCTTGGCATGAGCCCTTTTTACAAGGGAATCAATTTGCCAAAAACTCTTTGTAAATATAACAATACTCTGTTCTAATTTGTACATTTGAGAATATGAGAGAAAAAAACACAGACCTCAATACTAAATGCGTTCACGAAGGAGAACTGCCCATTGATCAGTATAAATCTGCAGTTTCTCCATTATATTTTTCAACGGCATTTGACTATCAAGATCAGCACCTAGATCAATATCCGCGTTATTTTAATACCCCAAACCAGATTGGTTTGAATCAAAAGATTGCCGCATTAGACCATTGTGAGTCCGGTTTGGTCTTTGCCAGTGGGATGGCTGCAATTACATCAACGCTGTTGGGCTTACTCAGTGCAGGGGATCATATGGTCATCCAAAATTCAATTTATGGAGGGACTTACAATTTTGTAGCCAATCATTTAAAGGATTTTGGCATCCAACACGATTTTACTGCAGGGCTGAACGCAGATGATTTCGCGCAAAAAATAAAACCAAATACCAAGATTATATATATTGAATCTCCGTCAAATCCATTACTCGAAATTGTTGATTTTAAGGCCATAGTTGCGCGAGCGCATCAATCCAATATTTTGGTTATTATCGACAGCACTATGGGTTCACCCGTGAATCAGTTACCTGCTCAGTACGGTGTCGATGTAATTATTCACAGCGCGACCAAATACATGTCAGGGCACAGTGATATTCTCGCGGGAACCATCGCCTGCAGTAAAGCCCTTAGAGACAGAATTGCAAAACGCGCAAAAATGCTTGGAGGCAACTTAAGTGATTTAACGGTTTGGTTGCTTGATCGAAGCATAAAAACCATGGGGTTACGCGTCGACGCACAAAATAAAAATGCGATGATTATGGCCACTTGGTTGGAGGCACAACCGCAGGTTGATCGTGTATTTTATCCGGGATTAACAAGTCATCCCGATCATGTGCTGGCTCAATCTCAAATGTGTGGTTTCGGAGGAGTCGTGTCCTTTGAACTGTCAAAAAATTTGTCTGCAGTTTCTTTTTTGAATCACCTAAAACTCATTAAACGAGCGTCAAGTTTTGCCGGTGTTGAGTCTACCGCCGTAATTCCTGCATTGACTTCACATTCCTTGCTCACTTCAGAGCAGCGTGCCGCTCTCGGAATTTCGGACCAACTCATTAGATTTTCTGTGGGGATTGAGTCTGCTGAAGAATTGCAAAATGATATCGCTCAGGCCTTTTAATTATTGATATTGATGTTAGAACATGTTATTGCCGTAGATATACTCGCCTTTGGTGCTCATCCAGATGATGTA
>DDCS01000013.1 GCA_002335345.1 Flavobacteriaceae bacterium UBA2000
GATGTTTACACCAAGGTACAATACGCCATCCCGAACTATCTAACGCCGAGAATTTTTAACCTAAAATTAAGCGCTGGGTTCTAACAGGGATTTAAGACTCTCAAGCGCGAAATCAATATCGTCAGGGGTATTGAACATAGAAAAAGAAAAGCGCAAGCTCGGCATCATGGGGACGCCGACTTTATCCAAGGCTTGAAGGACATGTGATCCTCCACTACTCCCGCTTTGACACGCGCTTCCTTGTGAACACGCCACTCCTTTAAGATCAAGTTGAAACAACAACATTGCCGATTGAGCAGGATCTATTGGAAGTCCGACATTGACCAAAGTGTAGGTGCTGTTCTCTAAATCTCCACAGCCTCCATTTAACCGAACCCCGGGCAACGCCGAAACTCCACTGATGAAACGCTCTTTTAGGGACCGCACGTAAGCCGCCTCTTGTTCTAAATGATGATACGCGCATTCAAGGGCTTTGGTCATGCCTGCCACGGCATAAACCGGTTCGGTCCCTGCGCGCATACCCCGCTCTTGACCCCCGCCAAGAATCATTGGATTTAGACCGGATCCTCTGCGAATAAAAGCAAATCCTACGCCTTTTGGCCCATGAAATTTATGGGCGGCAACGGCAGCAAAATCAAGGGGAATCTCTGAAAAATCAATGGGGTAATGTCCAATGGATTGAACCGTATCACTATGAAGCAGTGCCCCGAATGTTTTACACAAATCGGCTACCCTTTTCAAAGGAAGAATAACACCTATTTCATTATTGACATGCATCAGGCTTACCAAAACCTTTTGACCTTGATATTGTTCAAGTAGCGCTTCTAGGTGGGCTAAATCCACAGCGCCCCGGATATCAATGTCCACCAGTTCTAAAGTAATGTTATATTCCTGAGCCAGTGCTTCGGCGGTATGTAACACGGCATGATGTTCAATGGGGCTGGTAATAAGCACTTGAGTATTTAAGTCGCGCACTGCAGCCCTTAAAACTAAATTGTCAGCCTCGGTTCCTCCCGAAGTAAAAATAATTTCACCCGGGTGTGCCTTAAACATTTTTGCAATGTCTTTACGGCATTGTTCTAAAATCGCTTTTGAAGACTGACCAATATTGTGGGTCGAAGACGGATTGCCGTATTCGTTTTGCAACACTTCGATCATGGTCGCTACCACCTCTGGTCGAACCGCTGTGGTTGCTGCGTTATCCAAGTATACCTTTGGCATTAGTTGTTATTTGTTTCCAAAAATAAAATATTCACTCAATAACCAATCATCATTTTATTCATTTTCTGTTACTTTGTTTCAATGAAAAGAAAAACAAGCACAATACATTATTTGTTCATCCTTTTGTCATTTGCCGTTTTTAGCTCGTGTGATGATGGTGATGTGGCCGTTCAGTCCTTTGATTTTGACAATCAGTCCTTGTCTTACTGTGATAATGATCAAAGCATACTTTTTTATGTGCGTAATAGTTCTGGCACTGAAGCAGTGCTTGCGGATTTAACCTTGAATTTGGCCAATTTACTCAACGCGGGTGTTTTGAGTTATGAACTCTCAGGAAACACGAATAATGTGACCTATAGAATTTTTAATGCATCGGCTGATCCGGGCTATTTTTGTTCGGCAATACCGCCTACAAGTCCAACGGTTATTGATGAACTTATCGCAACTTCTGGTCGTGCCGAGATGCTCGTTGTAATCAATAAAGATGATTTAGATGGTTTAGTCGCCGATGATGAATTGCCGTTGGACCAGGATACCGATGGCGATGGCCTCTTTGACTATATCGATTTTGATGATGATGGCGACAATATCCCAACGGCATTTGAACTCGATGTATTTAACACCGATGGGGACAATAATCCGCTCACGAACCCTTTAGATACAGATCAAGACGGGATCCCGAATTACTTAGACCCTGATGATGATGGGGACGGCATTTTGACCATAGACGAAGATTTGAACGGTGATTTAGACCCGACTAATGATTTTACAGACCCGAGCATAGGTCCAGATTATCTGAATGCAAATGTATCTTTAAGCACACCACAAGGTGCTTACCGTGAGCATAATTATCAAGTGGTGAGCAGCATTGACTTGACACTTTTGGATTTGGTCCTTACGGCCTCTGGCCGCGAGATTATTAAGGAGGTTTTGTTCATGGGGTCCATTCCGAGTTTTTTGACCACCACAGTGACTCAGACCCCTACTCGCGATTAATTATAAGACTCTAGGTCTGAAGTCGATACACTTCAATGGCGCCCGCCCCAAATTCCATGGCATTGGCCGGATAAAATCGGATGTTGTCATAACGCCGAAACAGGGTTTCTAATTCTGCCTTAAGCACCCCTTCACCGATACCGTGGATAAATATTATTCGTTGTTTTCGTTTATTTATGGCCCACTCTAATTGGTTTCGTGCAGATTCCATCTGAAAATCTAAAATCTCCCATGGCGCGAGTCTGTTGTGGTTTTTAGTCAGTTTCTCAATATGCAAGTCAATGATGATCGGGGGCGCCCCGGTCTTTGTTCTTGCCATGGACTTTGGACGTGTAGTCGTGGTTTTGTCTTGAGATTTTTTATGGTAAAGACCATTGAAATCCTTTGCCTCAAGCCATTTTTTGGGTTCGACCACCAACTCATCAGGAGTAAACTTCATCGGAAAGCCCTCTGAAGACTCAATGGTTATTTGATCTCCTACACCAATGACAACTCCAGAAATGGCCTCATTGATGGCTGATACAAAATCCCCTAATTCAATTGTTTTTGATGCCATATTTGAAAAAATAAAAAGTTATTTTTTATTATCCCATAAGGGTGACTCTAGAATTAAATCTTAAGCCAATAAACTTACAAAGACCTCATAATCTGAGAACTATTTAATCAAGAATATTGCATTCCTATAAGAAAATACTTACGCTGCGTGTCAAATAATAATATTTTTTGGCTATTTTTGTGGCATTAACCCCAAATAGACCCTCGGGTTTAACTTATAAATTTTAGATGGATATGACTAAATTTCTATCATTACTTGGCTTATTCGCAGCCACCTCCGTTTTTGCGCAGCTTACTGTTAAGCAAGATGGAGACTCAGAAACTTTTATTTATGTGAGCGATCAAGTGCTTTATGTTGCGGATGATATTTCTGTAACAAAGGGCGCTGGCAGTACGGCAGAAGCCAAAGCAGGTATTTATTTGCGTGATGATGCTCAGTTGATTCAGGGAGCAAGTCAAGGCACAGCGAATGAAGGAACTGGCTTTATCTCTGTTTATCAAGATAGCAACTCAGATTCATACGACTATAATTTTTGGAGTTCTCCCGTCGCCTCTTCTGATGCCACCAATAATTTTTCCATAGCGAGTCAAATATATAACCCTGGCGATTCAAATATTACTGCTGAGGGTTCAAATTTTACTGGATCTTGGAATGGTTCTGGTGAGAGCGGAATCGACTATAATAGCCGTGCCTCACTGTCTATTTCTACGGCATGGCTTTATAAATTTAACCAAAACAATAACAGTTGGTCGTATTTAGGTAGTTCAGGAGCAGTAGCTCCTGGTTATGGTTTTACTATGAAAGGGACCAATGTGACTACTGGAGGAACATATAATGTCGACACAAACAACCAGTTTTATGAATTCCGTGGACGAGCTAATAGTGGTGATATCCAAGTAGATCTATCTTCCATCGAAGGAAACGTGACCCTGGCGGGTAATCCATATCCTTCTGCATTAGATTTGACGACCTTTTTTAATGATCCGGCTAATGACGGTGTAGCATCAATAATGTATTGGGATNNTGACGGCCTTTTTTAATGATCCGGTTAATGATGGAGTTTCTGCCATCATGTATTGGGATGAGGATCGTACAGTGAACTCACACTACTATGTGGACAATAAAGGAGGTTACGGTACATGGATTCCCGGTCCCGACGGTGAGGGTCAGTATGCGGTACCTACCTTCATGAATTATGACAATAATGGTAACGCGACTACAACAACGGGATCCTACGGTGAGGCTATAGCACGTCGTTACGCCCCAATTGGGCAAGGTTTGATGTTAAAGCGTACGGGGAATGGCTCGGGAACGGCAACAGGAAGCTCAACGGCAACCTTCAAAAACGAGCACCGTGTCTACGTTCAGGAAGGGGCAACTTCTGTATTTAGAAATCCAGAAAACAACAATCGATCGTTAACGCGCTTTCACGTGATATTTGATGACTATTCGCACTATCGCGATATGGTTCTAAATTATCACCCACGCACTACTCTAGGGTTTGATCGCGGCGGGGATGCCCCCCATCCAATGGACGGTGGCCAAAAAGAAGCATACTTCACCATTCAAAACGACGGAAATGGCCAAGGGCAAAAAAACCTCGTCATTCAATCGGTTCCGTTTGACATGAACATGAGTATTCCGATCGCCTTTAAAATGCAGCAGCAAGGTCGTGTCCGCATTAAAGCGGCAGAAGAGCTTAATGTTCCTTATCACCGAGTACTCCTATTAGATACTCAAGACAATATGCGCTACCCAATTATGGGAGAAAGCAGCAGTATTGGTAATGGTATTACGGCTCAATTAACTTTACCCGCGGGGACTTACGAAAACCGATTCTTTATTGTCTTTGAAGATGTTCCAGAGGAGGATCCAGAAGATCCTGGGCATCCAGATACGCGTACGGTAGCTGATGATTTTGATTTTGTTCAAGACAATCGCGCGAAGAAACTCGAAGTCTCTAATCCTGAGATGTACAAAGTTGATGAAGTCAATATTTATGATATGTCCGGTAAGTTGGTGTATTACGCCTACGGTTTAGGTTCAGCATCACGCTACTCCTTCCCTACCTACAATTTTGCCGACGGCGTTTATATGGTGCGTTTATTAACCGAAAATGACGGTGTTGTTTCGTACAAAATGTCCGTCATGAATCGTTAAGCAGTTCTGTTTTTCAATTGATTACAATTTAAAAAGACCGCCATAAGGCGGTCTTTTTTATTTTGCTCATTGTTTGATGATCTATTCAAATTCCTTGAGTGTTTTGACAATGATGGCTACACATTCTCTTAGTTGCGGCTCAGTCATAACCAGTGGCGGTGCAAAACGAATTATATTGCCGTGCGTCGGTTTTGCCAATAACCCATGATCTCTAAGGCGCATGCAAATATTCCATGCTGTGTCGCTTTCTTCACTGTCATTAATAACAATCGCATTTAAAAGACCTTTTCCACGCACGAGACGTACCACATTAGATTTGTCGATATACTCTTGCATCAAAGCTCTAAACAGGTTGCCAAGATGAAACGCATTTTCAGCCAACCGCTCTTCTTTTACCACATCTAATGCAGCCATAGCCACTTTAGCGGCAACGGGGTTCCCCCCGAAGGTCGATCCATGAGATCCTGGGGTGATCACTTCCATAATCGGTTTGTTAGCCAATACCGCAGAGACAGGGTAAGCCCCTCCACTTATGGCTTTACCCAAGATTAATACATCGGGTTTAACCTCAGGGGTCTCGGAACAATCTCGATTCGGACAAGTACAATTGCCACAGCTCGCTAATAACTTTCCCGTTCGGGCTATACCTGTTTGAATTTCATCACAGATCATTAAAACGTTATGGGCATCGCACAAGGCACGGGCCTTGGCCAAAAACCCATCAGCGGGCACAAAAACCCCGGCCTCCCCTTGAATGGGTTCCACTAGAAATGCGGCAATGTTCGGATTGGCTTTAAAAACTTCTTCCAAAGCTCCTTCGTCACTGTAGGCGACTTGAATAAATCCATCGGTAAATGGGCCAAAATTTTTCTTAGCCCCTTCATCATTAGAAAAAGAAATCACTGTGGTTGTGCGCCCGTGAAAGTTGTTCTTGCAAACAACAATCTGCGCCTGATTCTCCGGGACACCTTTTTTCTCATAAGCCCACCGACGCGCTATTTTCACGGCCGTTTCTACGGCTTCAGCCCCGGTATTCATCGGCAATACCATGTCAAACTTGAAATATTCCGACATGTATTTTTCATATTCGCCCAAGACATTGTTATAAAAAGCGCGCGAGGTAAGGGTCAATAACTCACTTTGATCCGTTAGCGCCTTAATGATTTTTGGGTGACAATGGCCTTGATTAACAGCCGAATAGGCCGAAAGGAAATCATAGTATTTTTTACCATCGACATCCCAGACATAAACGCCTTCTCCTTTTTCTAAAACCACAGGGAGCGGATGATAGTTATGTGCTCCGTAACGGTCCTCTAAATCAATATAGTTCTGGGCGTTAGTTGATTGGCGTTCTTGCATGTTATTTGTGCTTTTTTTGTTGAAAAATGCCGGTATACTTGAAAATACTGGACTTGCAAAATAATGAATTTTGCGATGAAATTCTTAGAAAGAGAGTACTTTTGTCCCATGGGTAAACGTTCAAATAGAAAAATATTTTCTCAGGTCCGGGTCCTTGACGCTGGGGCCAAAGGTAAATCTGTAGCTAAAGCACCGGACGGTCGTGTATTGTTCATCAATAACGCCATCCCAGGAGACGTTGTCACGGTGCAAACGACCAAACAGCGACGGGCTTATTTTGAGGCAACCGCTACCGAGTTTCACGAGTACTCTGAGGATCGCATAACCCCTTTGTGCGCGCATTTTGGTGTTTGTGGCGGTTGTAAGTGGCAACACATGAACTACGAAAAACAATTGTTTTACAAAAACAAAGAGGTTCAAGACCATCTTCAGCGTATTGGCGGAATTACCGCGGAAGAAGTATTCCCCATTCTGGGCGCTCCAGATCAATTTTATTACCGCAATAAAATGGAGTACTCTTTTAGCAATCAAAAATGGCTCACTAGAGCGCAGATTGAGTCTGATGAGGTGGTTGACAATAGAAATGCCCTTGGATTTCACATCCCAGGCTATTGGGACAAAATCTTAGACCTTAAAGAATGTCATCTTCAAGAACCCCTTGGAAACGAGATTCGTGAATTTATAAAAGACAAAGCTCAGGATTTAGCCCTTGATTTTTTCGACCCTCGGGCTCAAACAGGTCATTTGCGTACGCTGATGCTGCGCAATACCACTTTAGGTCAATGGATGGTTCTTATTCAGTTTTACGAGGATCCAGGCCCGCTTAAAGACCAGTTGCTCCAGTCTATCGTGGAGGCCTTCCCCGCGGTAACCTCTTTGCTCTATGTCATTAATCAAAAGGCCAATGATACGCTCTACGATCAAGACATTCACCTGTTTCATGGCACAGACTATATCGTCGAGGCTATGGGCGATCTTCGCTTTCATATTAATGCCAAATCCTTTTATCAAACCAATTCTAAACAAGCGATTGGACTCTACGATATCGTCAAAGATTTTGCCGGTTTAACAGGAGGTCAAGGCGTCTATGATTTATATACCGGAACAGGAACAATCGCCCAGTACATCGCAGGGCAAGCAAAGTGGGTCGTTGGGATTGAGGCCGTCCCAGAGGCCATTGAGGCCGCCAAGGCAAATGCTCAGCGCAACAACATCAATAATGCGCGCTTTTTTGTGGGCGACATGAAAACGCTTTTTAATGATGATTTTATTCAGGCCCATGGGAAAGCGGATGTGGTGATTACTGACCCACCACGAGACGGCATGCACAAAAATGTTGTCGAACAACTCCTCGCTTTGGGTGCTCCAAGAATCGTCTACGTGAGCTGCAACAGTGCCACTCAAGCACGTGATTTGGCCCTAATGAAAGATCATTACCGCGTGGTAAAATCAAGAGCAGTCGATATGTTTCCACAGACCCATCATGTAGAAAATGTTGTACTTTTAGAAAAAATCGGTTAATTGCCCCTAAAACACACATTCATGAAGCGCTGGCTTGGCTTATCGTTTATGTTTTTTGCCCTGTGGTCTTGTTCTAAAGACGATTTATGCAGCGGTGAAACGCCTACCACGCCGCTACTCACTATTGAGTTCTTAGATTTTACCGACCGAACAACCCCTAAATCGACTAATGATCTGGCCATTAGGGTGCGCGATACAGACAGTACCGTGGTATATACCAG
This sequence comes from Flavobacteriaceae bacterium UBA2000, assembly GCA_002335345.1. Taxonomy (GTDB): domain Bacteria; phylum Bacteroidota; class Bacteroidia; order Flavobacteriales; family Flavobacteriaceae; genus BACL21. Next base: position 8,035 of record DDCS01000013.1, read on the forward strand.
CATCTCGGAGGTCACGATTTCTTTGCCCTTAGATACTGAGACTGACCAAAGTCTATTTTACTTTATTGACCAGGCAAGCTCGGTTGAAAACTTAGATGTGGTTCAATTGGATTTATTTTATCGACGCCAGGATCAATATGTCAATCGTGCTTGCGCCTTTAAGACCATTTACACCAATATGGCCTTTGAATCCGATAACACGCCGCTAAGCTGGATACGCGATATAGAATTACTCACCCCAACTGTAGAAGATGCGTCTGTACACATGTATATTTATCATTAGTCTGCTGACTGGGGTTTCGACTTCTGCTCAAGAGCCAGAGGCGCTTTACGAGGGAACTCTGCCTTTAGAACGTGTAGAAAACAACGCAGCGCAGACCATTTCAGTTCAAGCCTCAGATAGCTTAGCCCAAGGCGTAAAACCTGCCATGGATTCCACAAAATTAACGGCCTATGGACTGCGTGTCGGTGGGGACCTATCCAAATTATTACGCACTGCCCTAGATCAGAATTATTCAGGCTTTGAACTGGTGGGTGATTTACGCTTTAGCAAGCGATTTTATGCTGCCGTAGAATTGGGATACGAAGAACGCTTTTGGTCTCAGCAAAATTTAGAAGCCCAAATCAACGGGAGTTATATCAAGCTTGGGGCTGATTTTAATGCCTATCGCAACTGGACCGGAATGAACAATGGGATTACCACGGGCTTGCGTTACGGTTTGAGCACCTTTAACAATACACTGCTGCGTTACCCGGTCTACACCACTAACCCTACTTTTCCCAGCAGTATTCGTGAAGATAATATAGAATATTCTGGGCTTACTGCGGGTTGGGTCGAATTTATTTTGGCCGTCAAAACTGAATTGTGGTCTAACTTCTTTTTGTCTCTAAACGTTCAACTCAAGCATTTAATTCACGAAGACACTCCGGGAAATTTTGCCAACCTGGTGATTCCTGGATTTAATAAAACCAATGATTTCAGTGCTTTTGGCGTAGGTTATGGCTATACCCTCACCTATTTTATTCCTATTTTAAAACGCTGATCGGTTAAAATCGGACGCACTGTGAAAATCTCATCAAGCCTTAAAGCTCTAGAAACCCTGAGAATTTTCGGTGTTTGCTCTTTAGACCACCGAACTTATTTACTGTTTGCTGGCTTTTTTACTGCCTTGATACATGCTGTACTGAACAAATTTGGCGGGCAACTTTCCATTAAAAACCTTTATTTTTTTGGAAGGTCTTAGGCCTACAGATTTTAAGGCTTCTTCATTTGAAGTGATCATCCAGGCTTGACTGCCCGGATACCCTCTTTTAAGCGTATTGCCAATATGGCCATAAAAGGCAGCGACATCGTCTAGAGTCAGACGCTCGTCATACGGTGGATTAAAGACTAAATGCCAATAGCCATCGCTGGGTTTTTCACTGCCAAAGAAGTCGCCCTGCTGCACTTGAATGAACTCACTTAAATTAGCCTCTTTAATATTGGTTTTGGCCTTATTTAGTGTTCTAGCGTCTTTATCCATGCCGATAATTTTTACAGGAACCTCTCGGATTCGTTTGATTAAGGCTTCTTCTATGGTTTCATAAAGGTCTACATCAAAGTCACGCCACGTTTCAAAACCAAAAACATCACGATTGATGTTCGCAGGAATATTTGCCGCAATCATGGCCGCTTCTATCAGTATGGTGCCACTCCCGCACATAGGATCCATAAAATCACTTTGACCGTGAAATCCACTGAGCATGATGAGTCCTGCGGCCAATACTTCGCTAATAGGAGCCAATGCTGTTTCCACGCGATACCCCCTTTTGTGCAAGGACGCGCCTGAACTGTCCAAAGAGAGGGTACAGATGTTTCGGTCGATATGAATATTAATTCTCAGATCGGGCCGATCCAAATCGACCGATGGACGAACCCCGGTAGATTCTCGAAAACGATCTACGATCGCATCTTTGGTCTTTAAGGCCACGTACTGAGAATGTGTAAAGTACTTGGAAAACACTGTGGCGTCAACAGCCAGAGTCCCTTCGGCATCCATATAGGTTTCCCATGGCACTTGCTTGACCTTGTCGTAGAGGTCATCTTCTTTAAAAACATTGAATGAGACAATGGGTTTTAAAATTTTAATGGCGGTGCGGCAGGCCAAATTGGCCTTGTACATGAAGCCCAAATCACCCTCAAAAGCAACATTTCGTACTCCAGGGGTAACTTGTGAAGCCCCTAGGTCTCTTAATTCCTGAGCGAGCAACTCTTCAAACCCGAAGAGTGTTTTGGCCAGCATGCGGTAGTTTTTTCCCATAATTCAATTCGTATCGATGGCAAAAATAGCCTATTTTAGCCAGAGTTATGAATGTCTTGCTCCTGCTTCCTTTTTTGGCGATCATCTTGGGTTATTTGACTGCGCGCACCTTGAAGCGCGTGACCCCTGGGGTGAATTATCTATTGGCCTTTTCTGGGGCATTCTTACTGTCTATTATATTTTTTGAGCTGCTTCCTGAGTTATTTGCTACAGGCGCGCCCCATATCTCAGGAGCCCTGATGATTGGGATGCTTTTGCAAATCGCCTTGGACTATTTTTCCAAAGGGGCTGAGCACGGACATATTCACCGTGATAAAACCGCCAAAGACTTTCCTCTGGCCTTGTTTTTAAGCCTGTCTGTTCACGCACTGATCGAAGGATTCCCTGTCGCGCACTCCGATCATGTGCTTTGGGGTGTGGTCATTCACAAAATACCCATCGCGCTGATTTTGTCCTTATTTTTAATCCAAAGCAGTCTGAGTAAGGGTAAACAACTCTTATTCTTGTTTCTTTTTGGCTTGATGACCCCGCTGGGGACTCTAGTGGCCTTATACATTCCACAACTGACCCCGCATAAACCCGTTATCAATGCTTTGGCCGTTGGGGTGTTTTTGCATGTGGCTACCACTATATTGTTCGAAAGCAGTAAGGATCATCAATTCAATCAGATTAAGTTAATGGTCATTCTTGCCGGCGCCTTAGCGGGGTATATGATATAAAAAATGCCCGAACAAGTCAGGCATTTTCGTCTGGCTATTATTTTTGGGGTACAACAACCAGAATCATTTCAGCTAATTTTCTTAACTCAACTAGGGTAAATTTAAACACAAAACAAACTCTAGGAGAATAATTTAGTGGAAACAAGTAGATCCACTATTTTTTTTGAGCCCTCCAATGCGCCTCTAGCGCCAATATATCAATAGGCTCTTGAGGTTTTTGCTGCTCGAT